>CBFGPU010000175.1:0-6156 GCA_965650715.1 uncultured Haloferula sp.
CTTCACCCCCAGCGCCTCCGCCGCGTTGCCCCCGTTGACCACGATCGCGACCCATCCCGCCGCCGTCACGTAAACGCCCGCTTTCCCCTCAGCCGCCTCGCTCCAGTAGCGCACCACGCTGGCCTCGACCTTCTTCTCCCCGTGCTGCAAGACCGCCGTCTCCCCCGGCTTCAACCCCAGCGTCTCGAAATCTTTCGCCACGAGATCCGTCGAGACATTCCCCCACGACTCCGAAACCAGCGTCACCCTCCCGAGCAATCCCTCCCCGTCCTTCCTCGCCGTGCTCCCCCTCGCCGGCGGCGCCACCGTCCCGTCCTTCTCCTTCTCGATCACCTTCCCGTCGATCCAATCATTCACTGCCAGCACCCCGTTCAGCTCCTCGATGTCGGAAACGTTGCAATGCCCCGGACGCTTGATCTCCCACAGCGCCGTCATCTTCGCACCCGCTTCCTCCCGGTAGTGCCGCGGATGCTCCAGCTCCGTCTCGTTCGTCAGGTGCAGCACCGGCACCTTCGGCCGGAAATTCAGCGCCGGGTAATAGTGCCCCTCCTCCCGGTCCGGCTCCCCCAGATACGCCCCGATCAGCACCACCCCGTCCACCCCCTCCACCGCCCCCTCCGCGATCAAGGTGCCGATCAGCCCTCCCATCGAACTCCCGATCACGATGCACCGCTCGACCTTCCCATATTGCTTCGCCACATGATCGCGCAGCGCCTTCAGGTCCAGGATCGCATCCTCCACGATCCACCCGTTCCGCCGGTAGCTCGTCCCCGCGATCATCCAGCCTTTCTCGATCAACCCCCCGGTGAATCGGCTCTTCACATCGAAATCCCCGTCCAGCGGCTGCCCTTCCCTGCGGTAGCCGTGCGCGACCAGCACCAGCTTCCCCGCCCACTTCTCCGGCGTCGCGACCATGTACTTGGCCCCCTCGATCTCACCCCGCGTCACCTCCGCTCGCAGTGGCAACATCGCCATCAGCAGCATCATTAAGGCTCCCGAAAATCTCATGCTTCCCACCCTAGAACCCCCTCCCTGCTCAGAGGAGCAAAAATCCTTGTCCAGATACCGGCAGCGGGGCGCACCGGCCAAATCGCCTCGCGGCCACCGAATGTTATTCACAACCACTGACTTTTCACTATCTTCGATCCTCCCTTGCACCTCCCTCCCCGGCGGGCTTTGATCCGCGTAGCATTCCCGATGAAGCGCCTCCTCCGATCCCTTGTTCCCGCCTTGGCCGTGGCTACCGCCATGCCGACGGCCCTGGGGCAGGACCCGGCGAGCGCGGAAACCCTCAATACCGAGGCCCTCGCCGCCATGGAGGGCGGCCAGTGGGAACAAGCCCTGCAGACCCTGGACCGCTGCATCGAGACTCACGGCTTCAAGGCGATGGAGAGATTCGGCCCCTCCTTCGGTGTCACCTGGTACCGGAAGGGCATGTGTGAGATGCGTCTCCAGCGCTGGGAGGCCGCCGCCCGCTCTTTCGAGATCTGTTACCGGGACTTTCCGAACAAGGGCAAGGTCCTCGCCAACCGTTACAACAAGCGCGCGCTCATGCGCTGGGGTGAAGCCGCCCGCGCCGCCGGTCGTCCCGAGGAGGCGCTCCGCCTCTTCAAAAAGTTCCTCGCCGAGCGCGACCGCCAGACCGACGAATTCGAACCGGCGATCTATTACATCCAGGTCGCCCTATGCCACCTCCAGCTTGGCGACCTCATGCTCGGTGCCGAGAATCTGGAGACCGCCATCCGCAACAAAGGCGGCTTCGCCACTCCGGACACCGGGATCGTGGCCGCGCTCCAACTCCTCGTCGCCGCCGCCATCGCGAAGAACGACGAGAACACCCTCCGCGCCTTCTTCGAATCCAATCGGGAGGCACTGGTCATGCCACCCGTCGAGATGGCGGGCTATTCCGATTCCTTCGTGAAGCTGGCGACCGACGCCCGCGGGGCCGGCATGGATGCTGCGGCCCTCGCGATCTTCCGGCTGATCCCCTCCACCGAGGACATGACCAAGGAGCTGCGCAACAAAATCGCAGCCATGGGTGAACAGGCTGAAATCAGCGAGGGTGGGCGGAAACTGGTAAAGGCCCAGTTGCAAGCCCGGCTCGATGCCATCGAGAGGGCGCGCCGCGAGGGCACGCCGCACGAGGTGCTCCAACTCGAAGCCACCGCGGCCTATCAGGAGAAGCAGGGCAACCTGTCCGGCGTCCGTGAAGCCTTCGCGGAGCTGGTCGAAGGCTACCCGAGGGCCCAGCGGCGGGCCGATCACCTGTTCCATCTGGTGCGGACCAGCGCCGCGCTAGGGGAGCCGCAGGAAGTGGAAAAGCAGGCCGCGAAGTTCCTCGAAGCTTATCCCGATTCGCCGCTGTCACCGACCGTGAAGCGGCTGCTGCTGGTCTCGCTCTTCGAGAAAGCCCAGCACGAGTCCTGCATCAAGACCGCTGTCGCGATGCTGCCGTCGCTGCCGGAGGGCTCGCCGGAACATGATCTCTGTCTGCGGATCCTCGCGGAGAGCTATGGACAAACCGGCCGTTTCGAGGAAGCCCGGCCGCTCCTCGACCGCCACGTCACGCTTTATCCCGCCAGTCCCCACGCTCAGGCCACGCAGTACCTGCGGGCGACCAATCTGGTGCAACTCCGGCAATGGGCCGAAGCCGCGAAACTGCTGGATGAATTCACCGCCAGGTATCCGGGCGCGGCGGACAATCCCTACCTCGCTGCCGCGCTGCTGGATCGCGCCGAGTGCCACGCTTCACTCAACGAGAATGAGGCCGCTTTGGAAAAGCTCGCACGCTTGGAGAACGAATTTCCGGGTTCGGAGGCGCTGGCGAATGCCCAAGGCTTGAAAGGCGAGTTGCTGCTGCGCAGCGGCCAAGCGGGCGAAGCCGAGAAGTCGCTGGTGAAGGCCTTGGAACAGGCCGGGAAGCAAGGGCAGAAGGACGCGGAGGCGGATATCCTGCTTCATCTCGTGGTCCTCATCGGCGGCAGGGATTCGCCGCGGCAGAAAGACGCGCTGCCCTACTGCGACCGCTTCTGGAAAAACCATGCCGGATCCCCCGAACTGTGCTTGCGCATGGCTATCGCCCAGGCCGATGCCATGGTGGCGGGGGGGCGCACGGGGCAAGCGCTGGACCGTTTGAAGGAATGCATCATCGCAGGGCTTGCCCGCAGCGAGGGCGATCCGCCGGCAGATGCGATCCGCGTTTATGCCCGCCTCTACGCGAAGGAGCACGGCACCGGAAAGCTGAGGCAGGACTTCGCCGGGCTTCCGGGTCTCAAGCCGGAGGACAAGGCGGCGCGGGCCCTGCTGCGCATCGCCGTCATCGAGCAAGTCGAAGCACGGCTGGATGCAGACGATCAAGCGGATGCCCAACTCCGATCCCTCTACCAGGAGCTCAAGAGCGAATTCGAGCCGAAGGATCTTCCCACGCCGATCCTGCTGGGCACGGGTGATTTCCTGCGCACCCGGACTTCCGCCCCGCGGCAAGCGCTGCCCTATTACGCGGAAGTGCTCGGGCGGAAAGACGAGGCCCTGCGCTTCCCCGCCCTTCTGGGCCGGGCCGCCATCCTGGCCGAAGGGAGCAAGGAAGAGCGTGCCGGGGCCATTCAGGATCTGCAGGAGATTATCGCAGGGACCCAGGAAGCGCGCGAGCAGGAAGACGCCCTCTACTGGCTGATCATGACGCGGATGAAGGACGGCGACTTCGCCGCCGCGGCGGAAAACGCAAGCCGCTATCTGGCTCCCGATTCAGGATTCCAGCGGCTGGTTCCGGAGGTGAGGCTGGCGCTTGCCCGCTCGTTTCAGGAGCGTGACATGATCGACGATGCCTTGGCAGCCTACGCCAAGGTGTGGTCGGAATCCGCGGAGGCCACCCGCGTGTCCGTCTCGGCGATGCGGTTCTGGATGCAGATTTCCTGGACACGGAATGGGCCGGCGAACGGGCCGGACCGTCCACGCAGCGACCGCCAGGCGGCGTACGATGAAGGGCTCGCCTTCCTGGAGAAGACCAAGCCGCTATTCGACAAGATGGCCTCGATCGATCAGGAGGCATGGCTCGAGATCGAGAAGCTGGTGGCTGAGTTCGCCGCGACCACCGACGTGAAGCCGGTGGCGAAACCGGGCGAAGTTCGCTAACCGTTCAAAGGGGGGCGAGGAGGTGCAGGCGTCCGGCCCTGCGGCGGAGGACGAAGCCAGCGGGGAGATTGGCGGCGGGAGCGGCCCCGGGATCGAGCAAGTTCATGCAGCGGGCGACCGCCTCGCGGGAGAGATCGGGAACGCCCGCAGCCCTGAGGTAGTCGTAGATGCAGGCGGATTGCAGCGCCGGCGGCAGCGTGAGGAGCTTGGGGACATGCAGGCGGCCCTGAGGATCGACCGCCGCGGCCTGTCTGACGGCCCATGCTTCGATGATGCGGTGTTCCTCCGAGGCACCGGCGGTCCGGACCAGCGATTCGGCGGGGTCACGTTTCGCGATTTCCGCGAGCAGGGGCAGGGCCTCGTGGCGGAGGCGGTTGCGGACCGCGAAGGATTCGGCATTGGTCGCGTCTTCCCTCCATGCGAGGCCCTTCGACTCCAGCCATGCGCGCAGTTCGGAGCGGCGGCGGCCGAGCAGCGGCCGGATGCACTCCATGGGCCTGCCGCCCATGGGGAGGGTCTGAACCTCCTTCATCCCGGAGAGCCCGCGGCTGCCGCGGAGGAGGTTCCACAGGAGGGTTTCCGCCTGGTCATCGTAATGATGGGCGAGCAGCAGGCGGGGGCAGCGGTGCTTGCGCGAGCAGATCGCGAAGAAAGCGTGCCGGGCCTCGCGGGCGGAAGTTTCGATCGAATGGCCGTTTTCGGCGGCGAGGGACTTCACCGCGGTCTTGCCGATCTCGCAGGGGTAGCCGAGATCGGAGGCGAGTTTCTGGACGAAGCGGGCATCGCCTGCCGAGGCGCGGCCGCGCAGACCGTGATCGAGGTGGCAGACCACGATATCCCGGAAGCCGTTGCGGTGAAGCAGGTGGAGGAGGGCGACGGAGTCCGCCCCGCCGGAGATGCCCGCCAGATAGCGGCGGCGCTTCGGCGCTTCCTGAATCCACGGGACCGGCAGTGGCATCGGCGGAAAGTAGAAGAAAGCCGGGTAGCGACGAAGCGAAATGAGCCGTGTCCTTTTTTCTTCGGATATGTTAATGAGCCTTCATGGAGCTCGATGAACTCACCGGCTGGATTCTGCTCGGGCTTTTCGCCGGCTTGGTCGCGCGGCGGCTCATGCCCGGCGAAGAGACGGGCGGCTGCCTCATCACCATCGTGCTGGGGATCGTCGGTGCCGTGGTCGGCGGCTGGATCGGCAGGCACGTAGGATTCCTGCCGATCGCCGATCCGGGTCCGAATCTGCCGTCGCTGGAGTCGCTCCTCACCGCGACGGTCGGGGCGATCGTCGTGCTGGCGCTGTGGAAGTGGCTGCGGCGTTGAACGGGGTCGTGCTGGCGGCGGATTATGCCGAGCAAAGAGCAAGAACCGACTGGCAACTCCGGCGGGTTTGGATTAGCAGATATCACCCTGCCGATTTCCGTCCCGGAATCCGGACGGCAAGGGTTCCCAGGTTCCGCCAAAGGTGACTGCAACCCAGGCAGGCCATGAATCCTCCCCAAGTCGAGAATTCCCCCCGCGCCGCGGCGGTCCCGCCGAATCTCGGCGACTATGCCATCGCCCGCGCCCGTTTTTCGTGGGAGGCGGTGGGGCGCGAACTCGCGGGCTTGCCGGACGACAAGGGACTCAACATCGCGCACGAGGCGACCGATCGACATGCCCGGGGTCCGCTGCGGGATCACGTCGCGATCCGCTGGCTCGGCAAGAACGGCGCGATCCGCGACATCGCGTATGGCGAGCTTTCCGCGCAGAGCAGCCGCTTTGCCAACGTCCTGCGCTTCCTGGGCACCGGCAAGGGCGAGCGGGTGTTTTCGTTGGCGGACCGGATTCCCGAGCTTTATTTCGCGGCACTGGGTACGCTCAAGAATACCAGCGTGTTTTGTCCGTTGTTTCCGGCCTTCGGTCCGGGGCCGATCCAGCAGCGGCTGTCGCGTGGAAATGGCAAGGTGCTCGTCACCACCACCGCGCTCTATCAGGCGAAGATCGCCGGGTTACGGGCGGAGTTGCCGGAGTTAAAGGTCATCCTGCTCGCCG
>CBFGPU010000176.1:0-6150 GCA_965650715.1 uncultured Haloferula sp.
CACGCAGCGGGGGCACTTCATGAGCAGGAGAACGGTAGGAAAGCCGAAGTATTTCGTCAAAACGAAATATCAATGGTTAGGGAATAATGGGAGAAAAGGCCGGAAGCTCGACAGCAAAGCCGGTCTCCGCATTTTCATCGTGCGGACTCGCGGGAATTCGAAAGACCCGGCACGGCCTTCAGCGTCGGCCAAGCCCTTACTCTCCCCTGTTAGGGGACCGAGCCGCCGTTCAGCGATAGCGCTGGCTCGAGGGTTTCTTGAGGAGGTCGTAGGGGGTGCCGCAGTACATGCAGCGGAAGCGGCTGAGGAAGAGGATGCCGAGGATGGCGGTATTACCGTGGTTGAGAGGGCGCAGGCGGTAGGCTTTCGCGTGCTTGACCGCGCCGCTGTCGAGGAGCGGCGAGCCCTTGCAAAGCGGGCAGCGGACGGAGCGCCGTTTGATGAAAGCCACGAGCCAGGTGAAGAGGGTCGCGCCGATCGATCCGATGAGCGGCGGCACCGAAGCCTGCTTCGGGTGGAGGATGAAGATGACCACGCAGGTGATCAGCGCCACGATACTAAGATAGTGCACCAGCATGAAAAACACCGCGAGCTTGTACGGCCCCTTGTCGTGGACGGAACGGGCTCGCAGGTTGGAATCGGACGCGACAGGGCGGAACAGCATTTGCTTCGGGCCGCCGAAATAAAGCCAAGACATCCCGCACTGCAAGGCACATCACGGGGAGTCTCCGCATATCCACCCCACCCGCTCGATATCAGCGGGATAGGCGGATCAGAAAGCCAGACAGGGCATTCTGCCCGATTTCAGCGGAAGAAGATCGGAATGATCAGGATGGCGAGGATGTTCACGACCTTGATCATCGGGTTCACGGCCGGACCCGCGGTGTCCTTGTAGGGATCGCCCACAGTGTCGCCGGTGACGGCGGCAGCATGGGCGGACGAGCCCTTGCCACCGTGATTGCCATCTTCCACATATTTCTTGGCATTGTCCCAGGCTCCGCCGGAGGAGGTCATGGCAATGCCGAGGAAAAGTCCGGTCACGATGGTGCCGACCAGCACGCCGCCGAGCGCCTCCGGGCCGAGGGCCGGAATCTTGGCCACGGCGATGACGAAGATCAGCGGGAGAAGCGCGGGCAGGATCATCTGCCTGAGCGCCGCCTTGGTGACGATATCCACGCAGGTCTTGTACTCGGGGAGATCGGTGCCGGTGAGAATACCCGGATGCGCATGGATCTGACGCCTGACCTCCTTGACGACCGCACCCGCGGCGTTGCCCACCGCATCCATGGCGTAGGCGGTGAAAGAGAAGGGGAGCAACCCTCCGATAAAGAGGCCGATGATTACCCTCGGATCCATCAGGTCGAAGCGGAAATCCCGGTGGAGGATCGCCTTCAGTTCTTCCACGTAGGAGCCGAAGAGAACCATGGCGGCGAGGCCTGCGGAGGCGATCGCGTAGCCCTTGGTCACCGCCTTCATGGTATTGCCCACCGCGTCGAGTTCGTCGGTGACCTTGCGGACCTCGGGGTCGAGTCCGCTCATCACGGCAATGCCGCCGGCGTTATCGGTGATCGGTCCGAAGGCATCGAGCGAGATGATGATGCCCGAAAGGCTGAGCATGCTGACCACCGCGATGGCGATGCCGTAGAGCCCGGCCTCGTGGTGGCACCACCAGATGGAACCGACGATGCAGAGCACCGGCAGCACGGTGGCGTGGTGGCCGGTGCTGATGCCGGCGATGATGTTCGTGGCGTGGCCGGTTTCGCAGGCTTTGGCCAGGCGGCGCACCGGGCGGTTGGCGGTGGAGGTGAAGTGGTTGGTGATCGCCACCGCCGCGAAGGTCATGGCGATGCCGATGAGGACGCAGATGTAGAGCGACCGGGAATCCACCAGCTTGCTGGAATCCCCCAAATTGCCGGAGAACTCCAGTGCCGCCGGGAAGAACATTTCGGTGACGGGCTTGAGAAGAGCGGCGGAGACCAGACCGCTCACCACCACGCCGCCGATCAGCGCCTTGGTCGTGGAAATCCGGGCGATGTTCACGAAGGCGATGCCGAGGATCGCCCCGATGATCGAGACCCCGCAGATCACGAAGGGATAGATGACCGCGGTGAGCGCGTGGTTCAGGGCGGTGAGGTAACCGACCAGCACGGCACCGATCAGGCTGACAGCGTAGGTCTCGAAGACATCCGCCGCCATGCCGGCGCAGTCGCCGACGTTGTCGCCGACATTGTCCGCGATTGTCGCGGGATTGCGCGGATCGTCTTCCTGGAGATTCTGTTCGATCTTCCCGACGAGGTCCGCGCCGACATCGGCGGCCTTCGTGTAAATCCCGCCACCGAGACGGGCGAAAACGCTGATCAGCGAACTGCCCAAGGCGAGCCCCACCAGCGAGTCGATGGCCACCTTGGTGTTCCCGCTGATCTCGCGGATCACCAGATAGAAAGATCCCACCGAGAGCAGCCCCAGTGCCACCACGAGCAGGCCGGTAACCGCGCCGCCGTTGAAAGCGACACGGAGCGCCGAGTGCGAACTCACCGACGCGGCCTGAGCCGTCCGCACGTTCGCCCGCACCGCCACCATCATCCCGATGTAACCGGCGGCCAGCGAGCAGATCGCCCCGAGCACGAAGCCGAGGGCGGTTTCCCAACCGCGCAGCCAGAAGATCGCCGCGAAGATCAGGGCGGCGATGACCAGCACCGTGACCAACTGGCGGTGAAGATAGGCTTTCGCGCCTTCCTGGATCGCTTGGGCGATTTCCGCCATGCGCTCATTCCCCGGGGAAGCGGCGAGTACGGTCCTGATCAGGAGGGCGGCGGCACCGAGACCGAGGATGCCGAGGACGAGGGAGGTTCCGATGCCGTGATCGGTCAGGAATTGCTGCACGGAATGAGTTTGGTTTGGGTTATCCTGCACCATGAACGATGCATTCTAACTGACAAGCCGAAAGCAAGATGGAGAAAGGCTTGACGGGCCGGGGAGCATTTCCTTCCCCGCCGGGGACCGTCACCGGCTCTCACCTTGGGCGGCGGGCTGGTTCCGCCAGTCCGGGCCATACAGGAAATAGCGCCGGTATTCCTCCTCGTTTGCAAGGATGGGCAGGCCCGTCTCCCGGATGATATTGGCGATGGCCTCCATGTCCCAGTCCGTGGCATCGGTCGCGGGCGGGACGGCGACGCCGTTCTTCGAGCCGAGGGAGACGGTGATGTGGCCGAGGATGGAGCCTTCCTTGTCGTAGAGGACAAAACCATGATGCGGCTCGTAGCGTCCTGATGGGGAGCGTCCTTCCTTGCCGCTCAGGGCGGTGAGAAGGCGCTCCGGCTGATTGCCGACCAGCATCCTGGCCCCCGGCGAATCGACCACTCCGGGATGAAGCTTGCCATCCTCGATGATCGAGCGGGTCTTGCCTTTCTCCGGATCGAAGAGATAGGCTTTCACCTCACGGAAATTGCCCGGGGTCCAGAACCCCGGGACCCGGGCCGGGGCCGCAGCCGTTGCTTCCTTGAGGCGGCGGCCGAGGTAGTGGACGGTGCCATCGGACGCGACGCCTTGGATGGCATCGACCGGGTAGGCACCCTTGGTATCGAGCTCGAAGACCACGAGGGCCACCGCCGAGCCGTCCGCCGCTTGCAGGCTGGTGGTGCCGATGATGCGCGGCACGCCGAGATGGGATTCGTAGATCCTGCGGACCTGCCACTTGCCGGAATGGTCCATCGAAACGAGATGGACGGTGCCGGTCATGCGCTCCATCTGCATGGTGCCGCCGGTGGCGAGATACCGCTTGTTTCCGATGGCACGCAGTTGCTCGACGCGGCCCTCGACGAGCATTTCCCAACCGGTCGCCTTCTCCTCGGCGAAGAAGAGGGCACCACCGGTTTCTCCCGCGAGGAAGGAAACGAAGCGGCCCTCGCTTGCCCGCCAAACCGTCGCGGGGCGGTCGAAGGCCAGGTTGAAGCGGGTGGGCGCCGGCAGGTCGGGAGCTTGCTCCGAGGTCTGCGGATCGTTGCCGGTGAGAGGCTTGACCTCGAAACCGCCCAAGGTGACGAAGACCCCGCCCGCCACTCTTTCCTCTTGAGCGGACAGAGGAAAGGCGAGGACCGGCAGGCAAGCGGCCAGAAGCACGGGCCGGAAGAAGGCTTTCATGAGGCTACGCACTAGCAGAGCCGCGGGCGGGACTGCAAGACATGCGGGATGGCGGCCTACGGGGATCGACTGGAAACTTTCCGGTCCGACACCGGCGCGCGCCATCCGCCGGCGCTCCGCTGGTACAAAACGCGGGTAACGGCAGGCAATGAAAGCTGCCACCCCGCCTCATGCCGCCCGCCGACGGCGGCGGACGAGCAACGGTGCGGCAAAGGCGGCCAAGAATAGTGCCGAAGGCTCGGGAATAACCCCCACCTCGATGGGGTCGCCCGAGTCGTCGAAGGCCCAGTCCCTGACCACGCCGCCGGGGTTGTTGGCGGTCACCTCAAGGCGCATCCAGCCGAAGTAGGGGCCGGAGGAATCGTTCGTGGTAAAGGAGAACCCGATATAGGACTCCACACCCTCCACGAACTGGTTCGTACCCGGACCCATGTGGGTGCTTGATCCGCCGGGCGAGGCGGCGAAGGTCAGCGCGCCATTCACCTCGGTGCCCGCATCGAGACGCAGGATGCTGGCCGTGCTGACGACGCTCTCGGCCACCGGATGGAAGTCCACGCTGGTCGATATCACCGAGCCGCCGAAGAAGGGATTGATGTCCCAACCCGCAATCGGGGTGTTGCCGGACGTCATGCCGTCGAGGTCGATGAAAACACCGTCGAAGTCGGTCGGAATGCTGATGTTCATCTCGCCGCTGTAAACGATGGCGGCATCGGCGTGGTCAGCCGCGGCGACGAGTCCCGCCGCCAACAGACCGAGTAAGGGAATGCTATTCATGAGCAAGGGTGGATCGGGATTCAGGGAACTTCGAATTCGACGCGGACGCGGAAGAAGCGGGCCTTTCGTCCGTCGGACAGGAAGAACGGATAGGGCACGCTGACGAGCTCGTAGTCGCCGTCGGCCAGGAGGACCTGCGGCGTGGCCGTGGAGATCTCCCAGGTGGAGGAGGGAGTTGCGGCGAACTCGACATGGTAGCTGAGGCCATCGGTCGCATAGGTCACGCGGCGCATGAAGAGCGCATCCATGGTGGGCGCGCCCGCGGTATTGACGATCTCGTGGATCGGACGACCACGGTTGTTGAGCACCCGCCCGCCCGCGGTCACCGGGGCGCTGAGCACTTGCGCCGAGGAAACGGTCGGATCGGTGCCGAAGGCGAACTCGAGCAGGTTGACCACGCCGTCGGAGTCATAGTCATCGTCAGGGCCGGTCTCGTCGCCGGTCATGCCGTTCGCGGCAACCCAGGCAAGGTAGGAATTGGCGGTGACGGTCACGTTGAACTCGACGAAGTGGGACGCGCCGAGCGTGTCGGTACCGGTGACGCGGACGGTGTAGATCCCCGGCACGGCATTCGGATAGGTCCAGGTCCAGGCACCGGCATCACCGCTGACCGAACCGAAGGGGTTGCCGCCGCTGGTGGCAGTGAAGCTCACGGTCTCGTTGTCCGCATCGGAGAAGGTGCCGGTCGCGGTCGCGGTCTGGGTTTGTTGCACGGTCACGCTCAAGGGATCGCCGTTCACGGTGAGCACCGGCGCGGCATTGGTCACGGTGACCGAGCGCGAGACGGTCGGAGCCGGCAGATAGACGGTGTTGCCCTCTTGGTTGGCATCGACCACCACGTCACCGGTGCCGGTGAAGGTGAGCGAGCCCGCGGAGATGGTGCCGGGGCCGCTCTGGACGGAGAAGGTCACCGGTTCACCGCTGGCACCACCGGTCGCCGAGAGGGCGATGGAGCCGGTGTGGCTGATGGTGGAGGGCAAGGAGAAGGTGATCTCCTGGGGCTTGCGTGCGGCCGAGTAGGTGAAGGTCGTTTCCGTGATGGCGTTCGACAAGCCGGTGCCGTCATTCGCGGTGATGGTCACCGTAACCGGGGCCGGAGTTTCCGCCGCAGGAGTGATCGACCAGCTCCAAGTGCCGTCACCGTTCTTGATGATCGCGCCGACGCTGGCGCTGAGACCGACCGTCTGGCCCGCATCGGGATCGCTCCAGGTGCCGGTGTTGGAAATCAGGTCGCCG
>CBFGPU010000177.1:0-6132 GCA_965650715.1 uncultured Haloferula sp.
GTCGAGCGTCCCGGTGAAAGGAGTGCGGTGGTCCCGTTCCGGCCACTGCACGTCGTGGAGATGCCCGCCGATGAGATGGGGCGAGATCCTCCGGAGCCACTCGGGGTGATCGAGCAGTCCCAGGTTGTGCTTGAGCTGCACGTGCCCGAAATCGTGCCAGTAGCCGACCCAGGGATTGTCCGCGAAATGCTCCTGCAATTTCACCATCTCGCGCTCGCTGGGCACGTCCTCGTAGCGCGAACGCGACTCGACGGCGAGCTTCACGCCGTACTCCGCTGCCTTCTCCGCGATCTGCCCGAGGGCGTCGATGGCACGCTGGTAGTAGAGCGGGGCGATCTTCTCGCGCTTCTTCACGAAGGCGATCTTCTCCGCCGCGTAATCCGGACCGTTGCGCCCCCGCTCCGCGACCATGGCGGTGAGCCGCTTGGTCCACTTGCGGGTGTTCATCGGCACCGAGCCCATGTGCAGCACCACGTAGTGCGCCTTGAACTCCGCCGCGAGCTCGAGGGTCTTGAGGGTCATCTCCATCGCCCGCTGGCGGTCGAAGGACCGGTGCGAGGTGAATTCGTAGGCGTCCGGCGCGTCGATCATCACTTCCACGGGGGAGGGGAAGTAATTGTGTACGCCGGAGCAGATGAACTTCCCCGCGGCGTAGGCCTTCCGGATGCCGGGGATCTTCGCCACCGTCATGCCGTGCGAGAGTTCGATGTGGCGGAAGCCCAGCGCCGCGATCTCGTCGATCATCGCCTCCCCGTCGTGGTGGCGGGAGTTGTTCCAACAGGTCGAGAATGCGAGCACGTGCGGGGCGGGAAGTTCCAGGTGAGACGGGCCGGGTTCCAAAGGACGAGGGGGGCTTATTCGGTCTTCACCTTTTCAATTTCCTCGGCGATGCCCTTGGCCTGGTCCGGATGTCCTGCCTTCACGAGCGCCTTCTGGAGGCGGGTCAGGATCTCGATGTCGTTGGTGTGCTTCCCCTGGGCCTCGACGAGGATGTCCACCGCCGCCTTCGCGTCGCCTTTGGCGAGATAGTATTCCCCGAGCCGCGCTTCCATCGGCAGCAGGACCGTGGGAGGCATCAGCATGGAGGGCGGGGTCTGGCGGTCCAGGGCGGCGCGGTACCAGTTGAAGGCGGAGCCGATGCCGTCCTTCGGCCCGGCCATCGCCATCGCCCCGCGGAGCTCGCTGGCGCAGATCTCGAGCGCCTTGAAGGCACGGATCCATGCGGAACGTTCGCCGGCGGCAGCCGCGGCGTCGCGGTTCTCTGCCATCTTCTCGCCATGGAGCGTGACCGCGCTGGCGATCTCCTGAGCCTCCTGCATCTTGCCTTCCTCAAGCTTCTTGCGGGATTCGAGCAGGAAGGCGAGCCCTTGATAAAACCAGGCGCAGTGGGTCCGCCTTTCCTTCTCGTAGATCTTCTGGTCCTCGGGCTTCGGCAAGGCGGCGAGGGCGAGGGCGGTATCCCCCGGCTGGCTGCGCCGCATCAAGAGACGGGTGGCCAGAGTGCGTCCTTCCCAAAGGATAAGCTGCGCCCCCTCGCGCCGGGCGTCCTCCGGCGGGACTTTGATCGCGGCCACGGTCTTGGCGACGGCAAGCGCGCTGTTGTAATCGCCCTTGGCGGCAAGCGCCGCCGCCCGGTAACACTCGGCCTTCACCCAGCCGGGGCAATCGCTGTGGGACACGCCCGAGGACTTCATCCACTGGCTATAAATTTCCCCCGATTGCGTGAAGGCCTCGATTGCTTGGGCGATATGGCCGGTGCGCAGTTCGTAGTGACCGAGCAGGTGCAGGAAGGGGGCGTAGCCGGGCGCGACCTCGCAGAGACGGCGGGCCCGGGCCAGATCGCCCCGGAGGTCCGGAGCTTCCGCGCGGATCGTCAGGAAGGCGTTCAGGAATAGCGGATGATCGGGATCTTTCGCCAGCATCTCGTCGAGCAGCGTTTCCGCCCGTTCCTGGTCCGGGGTCGGGCTTCCCGTGTCATCGTAGCCGCCGCGACCGAATGCCGCCTGCATCAGCTTGAGCTGCGGGTCGTTCGGGAACTTCTCCGAGATCTTGCGGAAGGCATCGGAGCATGCCGCGGGGCCGTTGTTGAAGAAGACCCCGATCGCGTAGGCGTAGCTCCGCTCCAGTTCGGTGCCGGCCTCTTGTTCGACCAGTTCCACCATCCGCTTGAGCGCGGCGGTCCGTACCGGGACGAGATCGGGCTCGGGATCGATCAGGGCGACGACCACTCCCCAGTGGGCCATCAGGCACTCGGGATCCAATCGGAGCGCGGCGGCGAAATGACGGTAGGCTTCGAAATCCCAGCCGCCATGGAGATTCGCGATCCCGTCCAGCACGTGCTTCTGGGCTTTCGGGTCGGTGGCGGTGATGGCCATGGTGATCCCCTTCGGGACCGGGATGGGCATCGGCTCGGGCAGGGACTTCACGCGCGCCGAAATCACGGCATCCACCGCGGGGATCGCGTTCTTTTCATCCGCCGCCACCGCGAGGCCGAGTGAGGCGACCAGCGCCACGAGGTATCTCATGGCCGAACGATGTCGCCCGATTCCCCCGCCTCAAGCAAAACCTCACGGCTTGATCGTCGCAGGGACCGGAAGCGGGGATTCGTTGCGAGAACGGAATTTGGGGTTTCAGGCGGCGGCCGGGCCGGGATAGCCTGCCGCGGCATGAAACTCGGCGTGATCGGTTGCGGCAAAATGGGCAGCGCCCTGGTGGAAGGGGCGATTCGTTCCGGGGCGATCCCGGCGGATCAGGTGACGGGCTGCGATCCCAACCCCGAGGCGGCCAAGGCCTTCGCCGGGGCGACCGGGGCGCATGTCGTCGACACCATCGGCGCGATGGACGTGGACACTTATCTTCTCTGCACCAAGCCGCAGCATGCGGAGGCAGCCCTCGGCTGGCTGCCGAAGAAGGACGCCCGGCTGATTTCCGTAGCGGCCGGGCTGACCACCGCCTGGATCGAAGCCCGCGCCCCGGAAGGGGTGCGGGTGGTGCGCTGCATGCCGAATACCCCGGCGCTCGTCGGCAAGGGCGCGGCGGCTTTCTGCCTGGGGAAGGCGGCGAATTCGACGGATGCGGAGGCCGCGCGCCTGCTGCTGGGCTCGGTCGGCCTGGCGGTGGAACTTCCGGAGTCCCTCATGGACGCGGTCACGGGTCTTTCCGGCAGTGGGCCGGCCTTCGTTTACGTGATGATCGAGGCGATGGCGGACGGCGGGGTTCGCGCCGGCTTGCCCCGGGCGGAGGCGCTCAAGCTGGCGGCACAGACCGTTCTGGGCGCGGCGGCGATGGTGCTGGAGACGGGAATTCACCCCGGGGCGCTCAAGGACATGGTGGCCTCGCCGGGCGGTACGACCATCGCCGGATTGGCCGAATTGGAGAAGCACGGGATGCGCTCCGCCTTCATTGAGGCGGTGCATGTGGCCGCCCGCCGCTCGGCGGAACTCGGGGCTGCCTGAGCCTGCCGCGTGAATTTCGCTTTCCGCGGGCTTGCCCGCCTTCCTATTTTCACCGCATGCGATTCTCTCGCTTCGTTCTTCCCGCCATGGCGGTGATTCTGGCTTCCTGTGGTGACGACGCCGATGTTCCGCCGCTGGCGGGCCAAAGCGCTCC
Source organism: uncultured Haloferula sp. (assembly GCA_965650715.1). Lineage (GTDB taxonomy): Bacteria > Verrucomicrobiota > Verrucomicrobiia > Verrucomicrobiales > Akkermansiaceae > Haloferula. The sequence continues at coordinate 3,610 of CBFGPU010000177.1, forward strand.
TAACAACGAGCGGGCCGAGGTCCTTTTCAACCAGGCCCAGGCGGCCGAGCGCGAGGGCAAGCGCTCCAAGGCGATCAAGCTCTACGACACGATCGGCGACGAAATGCCGGTTTCCAAGCGCGCGCCGGAAGCCCGCTTCCGCCAGGGCGAGCTGCTCGAGCAGGAAGGGGATGTCCGCAAGGCCTTCGACGCCTACCAGGAATTCATCACCCGCTACAACAACAGCAACCTCTACGAGAAGGCTCTCAGCCGCCAGGCGGCGATGGCCCAGTCCGCGGCGGACGGGCACGTGAAGACCAGCTTCCTCGGCCTGAAGGCATCGATCTCGAACGACAAGATCACCGAGATGCTCGGCAAAGTAAGGGCGAACGCGCCGCGCTCGACGACCGCGGCCAAGGCCCAGTTCACCATCGGCGAGGTCTGGGAAAGCCAGGGCAACGCCTCGGGGTCGGCCAAGGCGATCGCCGCCTACCGCGAACTGGTGATCGAGTATCCCGACAGCAGGGAGGCGCCGGAGGGCCAGTTCCGCATCGGAAAGATCCTTCTCGATGAAGCCCGCCGCGGCAACCAGGACCAGGCGAATCTCGATCGCGCTCGCGAGGCTCTCCAGGACTACGTGCGCCAGTATCCCGGTCACCACCGCGTCGGCGAGGCCCGCAAGCTGATCTCGAACATCGGCGGCCAGGACATCCAGCGCTCCTACGAGATCGCCGAGTTCTACGAGCGGAAGGGGGACAAGGGTTCCGCCCGCTTCTATTACGAGGAAGTGGTGCAGAAGGCGAAGTCCGGCCCCTTGCATGACAAGGCCAAGGCCCGCCTGGCCGCGCTTGGTCAATGATTCCCACCCCTCACATCCCATGCGACCCGCTTTCCTTCTGCCCCTCGCCGCGCTCGTGGCGACTTCCTGCACCGGCTATCAACTCGGCGGGGCGAAGCCTGCCGCACTCCATGACGTGAAGAACATCTGCGTGCCGATGTTCCGCAACGACACGCTCCACCCGCGGGCGGAAGCACTCGCCACCAGTGCCGCCACGGATGCAATCGTGCTCGACGGCACCTACCGCATCACCAGCCGCGACAAGGCGGACGCGGTGCTGGAAGGCACCGTCCACACGATCGACTACATGGCGATCCGCTCGACGCGCCTCGACACGCTTCGCCCGGAGGAACTTCAGAACACGGTCACCCTGACCTGGAAACTGGTCGATGCCCGCGACTCCAAGAAGACCTTGGCATCGGGTTTGTCCACCGGCAGCAGCCGTTTCTTCGTGGACTCGAATCTCCAGACCTCCCGCAACAACGCGCTGCCCGACGCACTCCAGCGCGCCAGCGACAGCCTCGTTTCGCGGATCGCGAACGGCTTCTGACCGCAATGTCCGAGCATCCCCCGGCGGGCCGATTCGTGCTGGTGCCGACGCCCATCGGCAACGCGGGGGATATCACCCTGCGTGCCATCGAAGTGCTCAAGGAGGCGAGCCGGATCGCCTGCGAGGACACCCGTCACTCCGCGCCGCTGCTGTCGCGTCTCGGGATCACCGGCAAGCCGCTGGTCTCGCTGCACGAGCACAATGAAGTACGACGCCTGCCGGAGTTGTTAGACGCGGCCCGTGCCGGTGAAACCATCGCCGTGGTGACGGACGCCGGGATGCCCGCGGTCTCCGATCCCGGCTACCGCGTGGTGCAGGCCTGCATCGAGCACGGGATTCCCTTCGAGGTGTTGCCCGGTCCGTCCGCGGTGCTCACGGCGTTGGTCGGTTCGGGCTTTCCGGTTCATGCCTTCCGCTTCCTCGGCTTCCTGCCGATCAAAAAGGGCAGGCGCCTGGCGGTGATGGAGGAGTCGCTGGAGATCGAGGGAACGAGCATTTTCTTCGAGTCCCCCCACCGCCTGTTCGGAACGCTCGAGTTGCTGGCCGAGAAGCACCCCGCGGCCCGCTGCTGCGTGGCGCGGGAGCTGACGAAGAAGTTCGAGACCTACCACCGCGGCACCGCGGCCGAACTCGCGGCCTACTTCAAGCTGCACGGCCCGAAGGGCGAGATCGTCTTCCTGATCACCGGCGACGAGGGGAAGAAGCGTTCCCCGCAAGAGCCTTAGCAGGCGCGGGCCGGGCTTGCGTTCGTGCGGAGCAGCACCGAACATGCCGCCATGAATCGCCGGTCCTTCCTGCTTTCGTCCGCCGCCAGTTCCCTGGCCCTTGCTCCTTCCGCAAGCCTCCTCGCCGCTCTGGCGAAGGACAATACCTACCGGGCGAACATCGGCATCCAGCTTTACACCCTGCGCGATGCTCTCTCGAAGGATGCAGCGGGCACGCTCAAAAAAGTGGCGGAAGCCGGTTACAAGCAGGTCGAACTCTTCGGCTTCCCGAATTGCCAGCCGCTCATCGATGGCGCGAAGGCAGCCGGTCTCGCGATTAACTCCGCCCACTTCGAATGGGATTGCGTGATCAACCCGAAGGACGACGCGATGTCCGACTTCCAGAAGATCATCGCCCGGGAGCGCAAGCGGCACGGCCTCACCGAAGAATC
>CBFGPU010000178.1:0-6053 GCA_965650715.1 uncultured Haloferula sp.
AGGTGGGGGTGCGCCCCGCGCCCCTGCCTTTCAACGCTTCCACAATCCGTTGAATCTACAATCTGTCGTCACTGTTCCGATCCTTCCCGCGCATCTCCGGATCAGGTACGAACCGCCCGCGCTCCGGAAAACCGCTCCCGCCAAAGCCTTCAGGGAAGAGCATTTGACGCGCGCCAAAGACTGAATCCTTTCACTTCCGCCGGGTTGCGCTATACTTGCGCGATTCATGGAACTGCCCATCGCATTTTCCGGTTTGGTCCTCCTGATCGCGCTCGTGGTCTGGGGTCTGACCATGCTCTTGGGCTGGCTCATCCGCCGGCGCTGGGTCCGGGAATTCGAGCGCCTCGGCGAGGCCACCTCGGAGGAGATGCTGGACGAACTCGAAACCGCCTACTCCCCGCGCCAGACCGTCCGCATCCACACCCAGGTTGAGTATTTGCCCTTCGTGTTCGAGAGCATCCGCGAGATTGCGGAGAACGGCTTCGACGACAAGCAGATGCTCTCCCTCCTCGAACGCATCGAGATCCACCGCCCGCACGAAGTCCGGCAAGCCGTCTTCCCCATCGAGGTCTCCGGCAAGCGCAGCGACCTCCATTTCCAGTGGTCCCGCGACCCCAGCGACCGGATCAACCTCCGCGTTACCGCCGCCCCGAAAATCGCCCGCGCCCTCCGCGCGCAGAAAAAGAAAATCCCCAAGGCGGTCCTTGCGAAAAAGTGACCTGCTACTGCCGGTAACGCTCCACCGCCATGCGAATCCCCGCCGCCTTGTGCAGCGTTTCTTCGTACTCCTTCTCCGGATCGGAGTCCGCGACGATCCCGGCTCCCACATGGTAGCTGAGCGTGTCCCCTTCCCGGACGAGCGTCCGGATCGCGATGCTGAACTGGCTCTCCCCGTGGTAGCCCAGATAACCGATCGCCCCGCAATAAACCCCGCGCGGGACGCTCTCCAGCTCGCGGATGATTTCCATCGCCCGCCTTTTCGGAGCGCCGGTGATACTCCCTCCTGGGAAACACTCCGCCAGCGCATCGACATGGCTGACATCCTGCCGCAGCGTTCCCGTGACCGTGGACACCAGGTGATGGACCTGCCCCAGCGTCTCCAATTGCAGCATTTCCGCTACGTGCACGCTGCCGTACTCGCATACCTGCCCCAGATCGTTGCGCAGCAGGTCGGTGATCATCACCAGCTCCGCGATCTCCTTCGGGCTCGTCTGCAGCTCGTAGGCCGACCTCCGGTCCTCGTCCGGATCGGCATGCCGCGGCCGCGTCCCCTTGATCGGCCGCGTCTCGATCCCGCGCCCCGAAAGCCGCAGGAAAGTTTCCGGTGAAGATGAGAGTATCTCTTTGTCAATCAAAGAGATATAAGCGGCAAGCGGTGCGGGTGAGCACTCGCGCAACGCTTCATACAGGCCAAAAAAGGCCACTCCCTCGACCCTCGCCCGGAACGCTTGGGTCAGGTTCACCTGATAGATATCCCCCGCCGCGATCCACTCCTGGATCCGCCTCACCCCCTCCAGGAACTCCTCCCGCCTCATCAGCGGCTCGAATTCCCCGACCACCGCCCGCGCCTCCACCGGCACCCGCATCTCCTCCGAAAGCGACCCCGCCTCATGCCAGCGCCCGCTCCGGTGATCGAAGACCAGCATCTCCGGGTAGTCCCCGAACACGAAGTCCCCTTCGTACTCCACCCACCCGCAGAGCCCCCCGAGCGGAAAACCCCGGTCGCCGAGCGGCGCCGCCGATCCCTTCTCCTGCGCGGCCACCAGCCTCGCCCGGTCTTCCGCGCAAAAGATCGACCCCCGCAAGACCTCCCGCGGTCGCCCCGCGATGATCGAAACCGGAGCCCCGTAACTCGCAGGCAGATTCCCGGACGTATCGAAAAAGACCAGCCCCGGCAGATGGCCGAGCGCCGCCGCGACCTCCACCGGCGTCATGCCTTCGAGCGGCATGGCGGCGTATCGGGTGGCCCCCTCCTGCTTCACGGCGGCAGGCATCGTCCCCGGAGCCCGGAAATCCAAGCCCGAAGTTCCCGGAGAAGCATATATCCTCCCGCCTTGCGTCATCCCGCCGGACTCCCTAGCGTTCGCCCCATGTCCGGCAACATGCGCCATTCCGAACTCACCTTCCGCCTCTCCTGCTGGGGCCTGGGCCTGATAGCGTTCGGCCAGTTGCTGATCGGCGGCGTGGCCGTCGCCGTCCGGGTCGAGAAGGCCCGCGAGGTCCGGACCGTGGAGAAGGTCGTGACCAAGATCGTAACAGTGGCCGCGGAACCCGCCCGACCGGTTGTGGCCGTGGCGCCGAACAGGCCGGTCCCGCTTCCGCCCCCGCCCACACCCGATCCTCTCCCCCCGGCCCGTCCGCGTGCGGCTCCGCCGATTGCCGATCCTGTCGTGGAACGCCTCGTCCAGGAGGCTCGCAGCGCCCGCATCGCCTCCGACACCGCCTCCGCCATCACCAAATTGGATGAGGCCCGCGCCGCGGCACCCCACGATCCGAACGTTCTCTACGAACTCGGCCTGCTCTATGAGGAAATGGCGGTATACGACCCCAACCTCGCCGATCAGGCCGCCGATGCCTACCAGGCAGTCTTCGAGCTGGGCACCACCGGTGCCGGTGCCCTCTACCAGATGGCTGCCCAGAAATTGCGCGACGGCATCGCGATGCCGGATCAGATGCGCGACAAGCTCGTCATGGGACGGCCCGTCATCTTCAAGGACAAGGCCTTCCAAGATGGTGAACGCACCGTCCTGACCATTCCGGTCCAAGCCGCGCCGGGTGCCGAAATCGATAGCCGCGATCTCGCCGTCGAGGTGAATTTCTTCGACGCGATGATGAAGGATGGGAAGAAGGAGATCGTTCCCGCAGCCCAAGGCCTTTGCACCACCGACTACAAGTGGGCGACCGGCGACCTCGATTTCGTCGGCGGCGAGGAACAGCTCCGTGTCACCTACCTGCTGCCACCGCAGGACAGCCAGCAGGAGCTCCTCTTCGGCAAGCGCAGCTACTACGGGCAGGTGGTGAAGATATTCTACAAGAACGAGCTGATCGATACCCAGGCCTGGCCGCGGCATCTCTCGTCCCACAGTTCCTCGGCTCCGCCGACGGAAGACGAGATCCCCCAGTTCGAGGAGTTCGACTTGGACAATCCCTTGCTTCAGCCGCTCGATAACGACACCCCACCCCGGATGCCCGATTTGAATTCTCCGGACGGAGCGCTTCCTCCTTTGCCCTCACGTTGATTCCATGGATGATCCCAGCTCCCGCGCCGGCACCCTGCTGGGCGATTACCGACTCGTGGCCCTCATCGGGGAAAGCCCCGTCACCCTCACTTGGCAGGCCGAACAGGCCTCGATCAACCGGCCGGTCACCCTTTTCGAGCTGAAGCCTTCCGCCTTTGACCGCCGCGAGGCGTTTCTCGCCGATATCCGGGTGAAAGCTGCGGTGGATCATCCGCTCCTCGGCTCTGTGTACGAGGCTGTCTCCACCGAGGAACATTGCTACGTCACCCTTGAGAGGCTTCCCGGTACCTCGCTTGAGGACCGCATGCACGCCCGGCAGTCGTTAAAGCCGGTGCAGGTTGCACAGATCCTCCGCCGCGTTGCCGAGGCGAACATGACGCTTGAGGCTGCCGGGACCTCAAGCGCTCCGCTCGGACCCGACGATATCTTCCTCGACGAGCACGGCGTCGTCCGTATCGCGAATCTCGCCCGCGCCGGGGATCGTCCGCCGGGCCTTTCCGCGGATGACATCCTCACGCTCGGCCGCACCCTGCCTCCTCTGGTGGCAGACGGTTATCCCGGAGCCTCCCGGATGGTGACGCTCTTCGCGTGGATGCGCGGCGAGAATCTCGGCCGCACGATGACTTGGATGGAAGTCCGCTCCTACGCCGAGCAGATCGAACAACAGCTCTCCGAGCCAGCACCTCCCCATACCGTCGCGCCTGCCACCGCCCGGGGAGTGGGTCGCAAGTCCCCGCTTCCGGTGATTCTTGGCGTCACTGCCGCTGCTTTCGTCATCGGGATAGGAATGATCGCCCTCAAGGGCAAGAATGGCGTGAAGGATTTCGCGGGCCAGTATCCCACTTCCGTGGTCGTTCTCGGCGGGACCCATCCCTTGGCGGATGGTGGCACGGTTCAATTGAGCGCCTTCACGATTGCCGGCCATGAGGTGACCATCGCCGAGTATGCCGAGTTCCTTTCCGTTCTCGCCAGCCTCCCGGAGGAACGGAGGGGGACCTACGATTCGCCCGAGCAGCCGGCACAAAAGCATGGCCATGAGCCGGAGGGCTGGACCGGCATGCATTCAGCGGCGAAGGCGGGCGGCCAGTGGGAAGGCCGCGCGATGAGCAAGGATTGTCCGGTGGTGAATGTCGATTGGTGGGATGCCCATGCCTACTGCACTTGGAAGAGGTGCCGGCTTCCCCAGCAGGAAGAATGGTTTGCCGCCCTACGCCAGAATCTCCCCGATCCAAAATCCCTGCGAGCTGCCGGATGGGGTGCGGTAGGGCAAATTCCGCCGACCGATTGCACACCTTCCGGGCTCCACGGCATGGCCGGCTCGGTTGCGGAATGGACGGCGAGCCGTGCGATCAACCCCGCCAATCCCTTGGGCGAAATGGGCTGGGTGATCTGCGGTGGCTCCTTCCTGAATCCTTCCTCGGGAGCGCTCACGCGCGAGTGGGTGGATTCCCGTGATCTCCGTCGCCCGGACTTGGGCTTCCGCGTGATCGAGCCTTGATCCCCGCTACTGCGGTTGGATCCATCCGGGGGATGATCGGGGCCCCGGCCGTACAAGGGTAGGCCGCCAAGGTCCCACCCCTGGCGGCCCGAATCTTCAACCCTCAAGTGTCCACACCCATGGACAGGGAATCGGATTTTGTGCTGTTCACCCTTACATGAAAACCGGCGCGTGGCGCAGTCTTCATGATCATAGACTCTTCAGTTTCTCGGACGTTCAAAGTTTCCGAGAAATTTTTGCACGAGCTTCTTGGCCACACGTCTGCCCTGTTCCGAGGCAGTTTCCCCGCGTCTCGTCGTACAAGGGAAGGCCGCCAGGTCCCACCCCGGCGGCCTCAAATCATCAACCCTTTCGTGTCCACACCCATGGACAGGGAATCCGACTGTTTGTGCTGTTCACCCTTACATGAAAACCGACGCAGCGCGTGGTCTTCAAAGGAGTAGACCATCGGATTCTCCGGATGTTCAAAAAACACTGATTTTTTTTTAAGGCCATGTGCCCGAGCTTGCACGGAACTCCGGTCGATGGAGCATCCGTCGCATGAAGGATGCGCTGCGGATCGCCATCATAGGCTGTGGTTCCGCGGGACCGGCTGCGGCGACGCTGTTGCAGCGGCAGGGGCATCGCGTGATGCTCTTCGAGCGTGCCCCCGAGTGCCGTCCGGTGGGTGCGGGTTTTCTTCTTCAACCCTCCGGCTTGGGAGTGCTGAAAGAACTCGGAGTCCTTGAGCCGGTTCTGGCCCGCGGTGCCCGGGTGGAGCGACTTCATGTCGTCAACCGCGAGGGCGATGACGTGCTCGACCTCCGCTACGCGGAACTTGGCAGAGATCTCCATGGAGTGGGCCTGCATCGGCCGGTCTTGCTGCACTACCTGATCCGCACGATGGCGGATGCCGGTGTGGATACGCAGTGGGGCCGCGAGATCGCGGATGCGCGGAAGGAAAACGGGAAATGGAATTTGTCCTTTGCGGATGGGACGCGAGAGGGTGGCTTCGACCTGCTGGTGGCAGCGGATGGCGCGCGCTCCATCCTGCGCGGCAAGCTCGGCTTCCGGGGAATCGATCGCGGCTATCCTTGGGGAGCACACTGGTTTATCGGCGAGAACCGCGGTGCCTTTCCGGAAAGCGAGTTGTTCCAGATCGTTCACGGGACACGGAGGCTTCTGGGCTTTCTCGCGACGGGGACCGAACTCGAAGGTGGAGAGCCCTTGGTCAGTCTCTTCTGGAGCGTCAAACTCGCGGAGGATGCGGCCATCCGCTCCCGTTCGCTGCAGGAATGGAAAAGCGGGCTCCTCGCCGTTTCTCCCCGCGCGCAGCC
>CBFGPU010000179.1:0-6047 GCA_965650715.1 uncultured Haloferula sp.
CGATTTCCTCAACGGTGGCGTGCTCCAGAACGAAGTCAATGGCCTTGCCCACCAGCATGGAATTGCGGATGCCCGGGATGCGGCCGGCCTTTTGCAGATCCTTGATGAACTTCTTCGGGTTCTGCTTGCGGGACTGGGCGATCATGGCGAGGTGATTGACCAGTTCCTGGTCGCTCACGGAGATGCCTTCGGTGCGGGCGATCTCTTGCAGGATGAAGTTCGTCTTGAGGTTGGTCTTGGCCTGCTCGCTGGCGGTGGCGAAGATCTCGCCCTGCTGGGCGGTGAGTTCCTCCTCGGTCATGCCGGACTTCACGCCGCGCTCGACCAGGGCATCGGCCTGGCCCTGGGTCTCGTGGCGGACGAGATCCTCCGGGAGTTCGAAATCGACGAGGGAATTGAAGTGCTCGACGATCTGGTTGACCTTGAGGTCATCGATGCGGCGGCGCTTTTCGGCCTCAATCTGCTGCTTGGCGAGTTGCTTGAGTTCTTCGAGGGACTTGCCGCCGGTGACCTTGGCGGCGAACTCGTCGTCGAGCTCGGGAAGGACAGCTTGCTTGAGGCCCTTGAGAGTGACGTGGAAGACGACTTCCTTCGAGCGGAGGTCGGAGAGCGGGAAGTCCTCGGGAATGGTGAGGGCGATGTCCTTGCCGTCGCCTTCGTTCATGCCGGCGATTTGGGCGGCGAAGCCGGGGAGGAAGCTGTTTTCGTCGAGCTTGAGCCAGAAGCCTTCGCGGCCGCCGAGGTAGCCGGCGGACTTGCCGAGGGCGGTTTCGAGCGGCTGGCCGTCGAGGGTCGAGGTGAAATCGATGACGGCGAGGTCGGCCATTTCGGCGGCGCGGCCTTCGATGTCCTTGTAATCGGCGAAGCGTTCGCGGAGGCCTTCGAGCTGGGTTTCCACATCGGCCTCGGTGGCGTCGGTGGAGGGGGCCTTCACGGTGATGCCCTTGTATTCCGGGAGGGCGACTTCGGGGGCGAGGGTGAGGGTCGCCTGGAAGGTGAGGGAGCCGTCGGAGTTGTGGTTGAGATTCTGCGGGATGCCGAAGTTGAGCACCTTGAGGGCCTCCTTGCGGAGTGCTTCATCGTAGGCCTGGCGGACGAGGCGTTCGTCGAGTTCCTCGGTGATCGCGGACTGGAAGCGCTTCTCGATCACGTTCTTGGGGGCCTTGCCCGGGCGGAAGCCGGGGATGCGGGCCTGGGAGGCGTAGCCGGAAACGATCTTGGCGCGCTCGCTCTTCACGGTGTCGGACGGGACTTCGACGCGCAGCGTGGCGAGGCAGTTCGGCTGCTTTTCAACGGTGATGTTCATGGGCGGAAAGTGCGGCGCGGGAAAGGCCATTGGCGCGCCGGGGGCGGGAAGCTAAGGGGGCTGCGCGGGCCTTGTCAAAGCGAAGTAGCGGTAGTTAGGGCGGCTGTGCCGCCAATTTCCAATCAGCAATCTTCCAATCATCAAACGAAGTGCGGCTGCGCCGGAGGGGGCCGGAGGAGAGTGAACCCGCCGGAACGGGGTGTCCCCTGCCCTGCGAAATCCGCCAAACCCCTTGACGCACCCGGCCCTGAAACGGTTCTATCAGCTCCGTTGCCGCAACACATGGATAATTTACCCCTCCTTACCAACCGGGGCCTCGTCTCCGTCGCTCGCCGGGTTTTGCTGGCGGCGTTGTTCTTCCTCGGATTTGCCGGCACGCTGGCGAAGGCGCAGGACATCGAAGGCAAGAGAGTCTCGGAGGTCGCGATCCGGTATACGGGTGCTCCGACGGTCGATGAGGCCCGCCTCCGCAGCCATATCTCGACCCGCGCCGGGGAGGAATACCGGAGCGAGAAGGTGGACAACGACATCAAGTCGCTCTTCGAGTCCGGCAACGTGGATGACGTCCGCGTGCTGGCCGAGCCGGTGGGCGATGCGGTGAAGGTGATCTTCGAGGTGACGACCCGCGGCACGATCGTGGCGGTGGGTTTCACCGGGAATTCGGCGCGCAATTTCAGCGACGAGAAGCTTGCGAAGGAGACCAAGCTGAAGGTCGGCGGTGCCCTTTCGGACGAGGCGATCCTGACAGCCCGCCGCAACCTTGAGACCTTTTACCGGGGCTACGGCTATCCGGACGTGCAGATCAGCCACCGGACGCAGCCGAACGAATCCGGCCAAGGCTACGACCTGATCTTCATCATCGACGAAGGCGGCAAGAACGAGATCCGCGACATCCGTTTCGAAGGCAACACGGCCTACGACAGCCGGACGCTGCGCAAGCAGATGAAGGTGAAGGAGAAGGGGTGGTTTTCCTGGATTACCAAGTCCGGCCGTTTCGAGGTGGACCAGCTCGACCAGGACGTGGAGGCGGTGCTCGATTACTACCGCACCCGCGGATACCTGCGTGCCAGCAGCCCGGGAGTCCGCCGCGACCCGGTCGATGACGGCCGGGTGGATCTGGTCATTCCGATCCACGAAGGCGAGAAATACACCGTGGCCGGTGTCGGTTTCGGCCGCATGACGGTCTTCAAGCCGGAGGAGCTCTACCCCGCCCTGACGCTGAACGGCGGCGACGGCTACTCGTCGAAGAAGATGCGGGACGACATCAAGATGATCCGCAGCTACTACGGGTCCCGCGGCTATGCCGATGCGACCGTGACGCCGGACATCCGCGATGCGGGCCCGAACAAGGTGAACATCGTGTATCGCATCACCGAAGGTTCCCGCTACCGCGTGGGCCGGGTGAACATCGAGGGCAACACCAAGACCAAGGACAAGGTCATCCGCCGTGAAATGCCGCTGAAGCCGGGCGACTGGTTCAACTCGGTGGAGTTGGAGACCGCGCAGTCCCGCCTGAAGAACCTGCAGTATTTCGAAGACAACATCCAGGTGGATGCGGCACCGGGCCGCGGTGGCTACCGCGACATCAACGTGCTGGTGGAGGAGAAGCGCACCGGCTCGATCAGCGCGGGTGTCGGCTTCAGCTCGATCGACAGCATCGTGGGCTTCGTCAACCTGGAGCAGACGAACTTCGACATCATGAACCCGTGGGCCTTCACCGGTGGCGGCCAGCGCTTCTCGGCGAACCTGCGGCTTGGTAGCGAGCGCTCGGACTTCAGCGTGTCGCTGGTCGAGCCGTGGTTCATGGACAAGCAGCTCGCGCTGGGCGGCGAGATTTTCTACAAGAACTCGCAGTATTATTCCGACTTCTACGAGCAGAAGAACATGGGTGCGGAGGTCTTCATCCGCAAGCCGCTCGGCGAGAAGTCCTCGCTCCGCCTCGGCTACCGTCTGGAGCAGGTGGATATCGAACTCGATAACTCGGTGCGCACGCTGTCTGCCAAGGCCGTGGCCGCCGGCAATCCCCCCTCGCTGTTCCTGAAGGAAGGGGGCGACTTCCTGCGCAGCGCGCTGGCCGCGAACTTTGTTTACGACAGCCGCGATGCGGTGATCGAGACCCGCAGCGGCGAGAAGATCGACATCGGCCTGACCTTGGCCGGCACGGCGCTCGGCGGTGATGTGGACATCCTCGGCCTCTCGCTGCAGGGCCAGAAGTACTGGAACCTGCCGTGGGACTCGATCCTGTCGCTGAACGGCGAACTCGCCTTCGTGGACGCGACCAGCGGCGAGGTGCCGATCTTCGACCGTCTCTTCCTCGGTGGCGGCCGCACGTTGCGCGGCTTCGAGTTCCGCGACGTGGGTCCGCGCGACCCGGTGACGGGTGAAGTGGTGGGCGGCCAGTCGCTCGGTTTCCTCTCGGCGGAATACACGGTGCCGGTGATCGACAACATCCGCGCGGCGGTCTTCTACGACCTCGGTTTCGTCAACGACGGTTCGTGGGATCCGAGCCCGAGCGACCTTTACCACGACTTCGGTATCGGCGTGCGCCTGAAGCTGCCGATCAGCCCGGTGCCGATCGCGCTGGACTATGCGATCCCGGTCGAGAGCCCCGATCCGGCGGCGGACAAGGACGGGCAGTTCAACTTCTATCTGAACTACCAGTACTAAGCTGGATCAGATGTTTTCCAAAAGGGCCGCGGGCAACCGCGGCCCTTTTTTGTGGGTCTCCGTCAGATTTGCGGGGAGGTCCCAGGGCAGCCAATCAACTGCAAGGAGGGCAAATGGACCCGCCCTCTGGAAATCCAGCGGATGGGATCATGGATCGCCACTGGGCCGGGCAAGGGCCGGTCGCCGGAGAATCAGGCTGTGATCCCCATCCCGCTACGGGTTGAGATCCATCAGCAAACCTGACGGAGGGGCAAGGATTTGGAACAGGAGGGAAGGGAGAGAAGGGAGTGGGAGAGAAGACCCGGCAAAGCAGCTCTTTTGTTAGAGCGGTTTACGAAAATGCGTGGGCGCTTGTATCGAGGGGATTTGCGGACCTTTCCATGGCCGGACTTCCATTGCGGCGGGGCGCATCAGAGCTGCAATCCGTAGCTGCGGCCGCCGATGCCTTCGTACCAGCGGACGTAGGCGGCATTCACGGTGGAGTAGCCGCCGGCGGTCGGGTAGTCGCCGGTGAAATACCAGTCGCCGCAGGGGCCCTTGATCGAGGCGTGGAGGTCCTCGATGGTTTGGAAGATGACCTGCACCTCGCCATCCCAATCGATGTCCTCCGGGGCAACCATGCGGCTGATTTCCGCGGAGATTTCTTCCGGGGTGAAGGCTTCGTAAACGGCCTTCACGCGGTTGGTCATCTCGCCCGCGGGCTTCTGCAACTCCGCGCGACATTCCTCGTAGATCTCATCGAGCAAAGACTGGCGGCCGGCGCGGCGGTGAAGCGCGACAGCGGCTTGGAAGGCGATGAACTTGCCGAGTTCCGACATGTCGATGCCGTAGCAATCCGGATAGCGGATCTGCGGGGCGGTGGAGCAGACGACGATCTTCCGCGGCGAAGTACGCGCGAGGATCTTGAGGATCGACTTTTTCAGCGTGGTGCCGCGGACGATGGAGTCGTCGAGGGCGACGAGGGCATCGTCCGGCCGCACGACGCCGTAGGTGATGTCGTAAACGTGGGAGACGAGCTGGTCGCGGCCTTTTTCCTGCGCGATGAAGGTCCGCATCTTGATGTCCTTGTGGGCGATCTTCTCGCCGCGGGGCCAATTGCGCAGGATGAGGTCGTCGAGAGCTTCCGGCGTGAGTTCGCCTTTCGCCTGGGCTTCGAGAATGGCGGAGCGGACTTCCTGGCGGCGGAAGAGTCGCAGGCCATCCATGAGGCCGTAGTAGGCGGTTTCCGCGGTGTTCGGGATGAAGGAGAAGACGGCCTTGTCGAAGGAGCCGCCGATGGCCTCCATGATCTGCGGGACGAGCGAGGCGCCCATCGCCTTGCGCTCGCGGTAGATCAGGGGGTCGTTGCCGCGGGAGAAGTAGATCTTCTCGAAGGAGCAGGGCGTGTACTTCTGAGGCGGCGAGAAGGGCTGGTCGCTGAAGGTGCCGTCCGACTTGATGGTGACGATGCTGCCGGGGTCCACCGCCCTCACTTGGGAGGCATCCGCCTCGAAGACGGTCATGAGCGGCACGCGCTCGGAGGCGAAGGCGATCACCTCGTCCGTGACGAGCATGTGGCAGGGGCGGATGCCGCGGGGATCGCGCATCACGAACATGTCGCCATTGCCGACGACGCCGCAGATCGAGTAGCCGCCGTCCCAGGGCTGGGCGGATTCGGCCACGATGCGGGCGAGATCGAGCTGGGCGGAGATGCGGTCCGGCATGTCGCGGCCGTCCACGCCCTCGTCGCGCAGCTTGCGGTAGAGGTCGGTGTGGGCCTCGTCGAGATGGAAGCCGATTTCCTCGAGGACGGTCTGGGTATCGGTGCCGAAGACCGGGTGCTGGCCGCGCTCGACGAGCACTTGGTTCAGTTCCGCGGCATTGGTCATGTTGAAATTGCCCATGACCATGAGGGTGCGGGTGGGCCAGTTGCTGCGGCGGAGGTAGGGATGGCAGGAGCCCTCGTCGAATTCGCCGGAGGTGCCGTAGCGGAGGTGACCGACGAGGACCTCGCCGCCGAAATCGTAGTGTTCCTTGACCGAGTCCGGGCGCTCCGGGTTGAGGATGCCCTTCCGCGCCATCTTGTGGAAGGACT
>CBFGPU010000180.1:0-6032 GCA_965650715.1 uncultured Haloferula sp.
CGGCATCATCGAGGCGCAGGTAACCAGCGCCAACAGGAAGATCGAGCCCTTGAATGCCTCGGGCACGTAAGGGAGCACGAATGCCATCGCGGCACCCCAGCCCACCGTGATCGCGACGGGCAGGATCAGAGCGCCGAACAAGAAGCCCAAGCGCCCCGTTCCGGCCGGGTGGCCCTTTGAAACCATGGGGGAAGCGTCGTATTCCCCGGTCTGGGAGAGCATGTCGGTCCCTGCCAGCGAATCGGCATCACGCTTTATCACCCGGCGCTCGAAAAGCCCCTCGACCTCTCCCGCCGGTTCCCAGTCGTTGAGAGCCGTACTCCAGACCAGATCGTTGCGCGGGTCCAAGCGGCCCGACTGCGAAAGCTCGATCAAATAATCAAAACCCACCGGCCCGATTTTTTGACCGTCGGGAGTGGCATAGAACCATTGTTGCTGGTCACGGGCGATCACGGCTATTTGACTACCCGGATTTTTTAGAAAAGTCAAACATCGCTCCCATCGCCGGCTGGGCCCGCGCTGTGAATCGCGTTAAAATTTGCCTTGACCCCCCGCCGCCGACCGCCATTCTCCCCGCCCCGCGCAAGCAACCCCTTTCCAATTCTTACCATGGCCCGCGTCTGCAGCATCCGAGGAAGCCGAGTCCGTTCCGGCGGCAAAATCAACCGTTCCGGTCTCGCCAAGAAAAAGGGCGGTATCGGCCGGCACGTGACGAAGGTCGTGAAGCGCAAGGTCGCTCCGAACCTTCAGTCCAAGCGCATCTGGGTCCCCGAGTTGAACCGCTGGGTGCGCCTGACCCTCAGCGCCAAGGCGATCAAGACGATCAACAAGAACGGTGCCCACGCCACCCTCAAGGAAGCCGGTCTGATCTGAGCCTTTCCGCTCGATTTCCCTTTTCATGACTTGAACGGCCCGGATGACCTCCGGGCCGTTTTGCGTGCTACCGGCGAGACCGGAGAGCTCGGGCTAACGGATAGAGGATTTTGTCTCCTTGCCGCTTGACGGTGGCAGGACAGCCCGGTTTCTTCCCGCCCGCCATGTTCCACCAGGTGCTCAAATCCAAGCTCCATCGCGCGATGATCACCGCCGCGGACGTCGAATACGAAGGCAGCATCGAGATCCCGACCGACCTGATGGAAGTCGTGGGATTGTGGCCGGGTGAGAAGGTGCTGGTCGCCTCCATCACCACCGGCAACCGCCTGGAGACCTACGTGCAGCCTGGCAAGCCCGGCACCGGCCACATCATCATCAACGGCGGTGCCGCCCACCGGATCAAGAAGGGCGAGCGGGTCGCGATCATGGCTTTTGGCATTTCGGAAACTCCCGTCCTTGCAAAGAAGGTCGTCCTCGACGAAGAAAATCGTATTCTACGCGACGGTCGCTAGAGACCAAATCGGCAGAATCCCGTTTCAAACATGTCACAATCTACATAACGACATGAGCCTCTTGGTTTGTTTAAAATTTTTTGCTTGAGAAATCTTAAGGATTTTTTTGAATGCACGACTCTTTTTGAGTCGCGCATCGGGCAATTTGCTGCTATGATTGCCGCGCTATGGCAACCACCACGAAACGCACCCGGTTTTCACGCCGGCTTCCTGATCACGTCACGGATGAACTCTGCAACGTCCTCGCGGAAGACAAGGTGTTTGGCTTCAACGACCTGTTCGAACGAGTGTTCGACAACCTGAAGGTCCGCAATGCAGTGAGCGGCGGCGAGGAGATGCTTCGCCTGCGTGCTTACGAAAAGCTCCAGAACCTGGTGACCCGCGGTCTGGTCGAAAAGATCGGCAAGGAATACAAGGGCACCAAGCGTGTCCATGAAGCGTCGAGCGAATACCTCGCGCAGCAGCAGGAAGATTGATGCCAAGGCGACGCCGCAAGCGTCCGTTTGCCTCCCCTTTTGGAATAGCCCGCGCCGGTGCCCCCGGCGCGGGTTTTCTTTTGGAAAACTGCCGGATTTTTTCCTCCCCATCCCGTCCCTCAGTTCCTAAGACCTCGCGCGGATGTCCTCGCAGTTCCTTCCCGTTTTCGTGCAGATCCTGGTCGCGATCGGCTTTGCCGCCGTGAGCCTCACCTTGAGCGTGCTGCTCGGAAAGTCCGCCCGCACGAACAAGATCAAGGACAGCGCCTACGAATGCGGGATGCTGCCGATCGGGGAGGGCGCGCCGCGTTTCTCGGTGAAGTTCTACCTGGTGGCGATGCTCTTCGTGATCTTCGACATCGAGGTCGTGTTCATGTATCCTTGGGCGGTGCAATTCCGGGACTTGGTGGCCGGTGGCAATGCGGTGCCACTGGTGTCGATGGCGGGCTTCGCGGGCGTGCTGGCCTTCGCCTACGTCTATGCACTCAAGAAGGGTGCGCTGACCTGGCGGAATTGAGCCGGCTGGACCCAGGCGACTATCTTCCGGGGCCCTCCGGCATTTCCACGCCGCCATCACTTCGGAATTTCCGGTACTGGTGGGGGAACAACCTCTTTCTCTTGTTCCAAAAGGATCCTTGGGCGTCTCCTCCTGCGCCGTCGGTGCCTTGTGCGAAGTGGCTATGGAAGGCATTGACCGTGCGATCCCATTCGTCCAGATAGGTAAGAGTCACGACGCTATCGGAATCGCTTCCGGGGTCCTGTTTTGCATGGATCTCCAAAATATGGTCCAATGCCTTCTCGTTTCCATTTACGGAGTAGTCGTAAGCGGAGAGGGCAAGATCCAGGGCGGGCTCATCGCGGAGTCCGGTTTGGTTTAGCAAATAGCGGAAGCGCGTATCCCTCTCGGCCGCAGCCCGATGGATCAAATCCCTCAGCTGATGGACATTCCTGGACGGATCCCGCGCCAAGCTCTCGAGTTTCTCTTGGTCGAATGGCGGCAGCGGCGAAAACTCACCTTGGTATCGCTGCGACCCGTCCCCCGTTTGCTCGCGCTTTCCCGATCGGTCGGAACGGTTTTGCTCCTTGCCGTCTGACGCTTTGGAAGGTGCGCGGTAGGCTTCGGTGATGCTTGCAGGGTCATTGTCTCCGCGGGATGCAATCATCAGCAGGGAGACGATCACAAGCCCGGCCGCCAGTGCAGTTAAGACGCGAGGATTCATCGGATGGGCCGAGAGGTTTGCCAAATTTCGTAGCCGGGAATCGAACAACAGTGAGGTTTGAACAAACTGGATCAAGAAAGATGAATACGGCGGTCTGTCCGTCCCTCCCTGCCGTCCAAGCGAGACCGAGCCTCGACCTCAAAAGAGAATCATGCGATAATATCCCGCACCACCTTGCCATGCACGTCGGTGAGGCGGAAGTCGCGGCCGGAGTAGCGGTAGGTGAGCTTCTCGTGGTCGAAGCCCAATAGGTGCAACATGGTAGCGTGAAGATCGTGGACGTGGACGGGCTTATCAACGGCACGGAAGCCGAACTCGTCGGTGGCACCGTGGACATGGCCGCCCTTCACGCCGCCGCCGGCCATCCAGACGGTGAAGCCGAAGTGGTTGTGGTCGCGGCCTTTCATGGTGCCGGCATTCGAGCCGGCCTGGGGAAGCTCAACGGCAGGGGTTCGGCCGAATTCGCCGCCCCAGAGGACGAGGGTCTCATCGAGGAGTCCGCGCATCTTGAGATCGGTGAGGAGAGCGCCGATGCCCTGGTCGCATTCCTTGGCGAGGCGGCGGTGGTCCTCGATGTCATCGTGGCTGTCCCATGGCTGGCCATTGCCGTGCCAGAGCTGGATGTAGCGGACGCCGCGCTCCAGGAGCCGGCGGGTCATGAGGCACTGGCGGGCGAAGGCACCGGGGCCGTACATGTCGCGGACGTGCTGCGGCTCCTTGGTCACATCGAAGGCGTCGGTGGCCTCGCTCTGCATGCGGTAGGCCAGCTCGAAGCTGCGGATGCGGGCTTCGAGCTGCGGATCGTGTTCATGGGACGCGAGGTGGCGTTCGTTGAGATTGCGGAGGAAATCGAGCTGGCGGGCCTGGCGGGAATCGCGCGCGCCGGGGTTGCGCAGGTTCTCGATCATCTTGTCGACTTGCTCGATCGAGCTGTCGAGGTAGGTGCCCTGGAAATTTCCGGGGAGGAAGGCGGAGCGCCAGTTCTCGGCGCGCTTGATCGGCATGCCGCCGGGGCAGAGGGAGACGTAGGCGGGAAGGTTCTCGTTCTCGCTGCCGAGGCCGTAGCTGATCCACGAGCCCATGGAGGGGCGCGGGAGGCGGCCATCGCCGCAGTTCATCAGCATCAGCGAGGGCTCGTGGTTCGGCACGTCCGCTGTCATCGAGCGGATCACGCAGAGGTCGTCGGCGTGCTTCGCGGTGTGCTGGAAGAGTTCGCTGACTTCGAGCCCGGACTGGCCGTAGCGCTGGAAGCTGAAGGGCGTGCGGAGTCCGGCACCGGTGGGGCGCTCGGTCTTGAGTCCTTCGAGCGGCATGGTCTTGCCGTGATATTCCTGGAGCTTCGGCTTGGGGTCGAAGGTGTCCACCTGCGACGGGCCGCCGTTCATGAAGAGGTGGACGACGCGTTTGGCCTTGGGGGCGAAGTGGGGTTCGGGGATGGAGTTGCTCGCGGAGGCCTTGCCGCTCATGAGACCGCCGAGCGCGAGCATGCCGAAGCCCGTGCCGCAGCGCTGGAGGAAATCGCGGCGGTCGAGAACGAGGTCCCGGGGAGTGAAGGCGTGGTGGGACATGCGGGGCTAATCTACAAAGTGGAATTCGTTGGAGGCCCAGAGCATTTGGACGAGGTCGGCCCAGGGGTCGGCGGGGGTGGCACCGGGGGCAGGATCGTTCGAAGTAGGGAACTGGCGTGTGAAGTCGCCGACTTCCTCGACCGGGGCGTCGGGCGATTCGCGGCCCTCGATGCGGAGGTTCCAGGCGATGCCGCCGCAGGAGTCGCCCTCGGAAGCCCGGAGTACGAGATCCATCGTATCTCCGGCTTTGACGTCGGTCCAAGTGCCGGCGATGTCGGATGCGGAGTCGGGGGCGATGGGGGCTTCGGCGACGGCCTTTCCTTTCGCATCGATGCGCCACGCGAGGGTGTTGCCGCCCTGCTGGGTGCGCTTGAGGTGTCCGGTCATGCGGACTTGGCCGTTGCCATTGGCACGCCAGCGCAGGACCATCACGTGATTGGCGGAGACGTGGCCGCCGCCGGCACCGGCATTGAGCCAGCGGATCGGCGCGGTGGAGGGGTCGGGGCCGGTTTTCCAGACCTTGTCCGCGAAGATGGGGAAGGTGGCGAGGTCGTCGGTGGGGCCGCCGGTTTCGGGACCGTGGCGGACTTCCCAATGGCCGCCGAGGCGCGGGGCGTAGTCGGAAGGATTCGCGGTGGCGAGCCAATCGAGGGCGACAGCGGCCTCCTCCAGCGTGGCATCGCGGCGGAAGAGCTTGCGGTAGATCGAGTTCACGCGCGCGCGGTCGTCGGGCAAGGCTTTGAACGCGGCATCCGAAGCGAGGCGTGCGGCCTGGCGGAGGACGAGCGGGCCGTTCAGGAAATACAATGCCTGCTGCGGGACGGTGGTCTCCACGCGCTTCGGGCTGTGATGATCCGGATGGGGAAGATCGAAGGAAACGAAGGTGCCGGGGAGGGCGAAGCGATCGACGAAGGCATAGACGCTGCGGCGCGGGTCGGAGGAGGCGTCTTCCAAGCGGACCGAGCGGCCGCCGGGGCTGCGGGTATCAAGCGCGCCGGTGCTGGCGAGCACGCGGTCGCGCATGGTTTCGAAATCGAGGCGGCGGCGGTTCCACTTCCAGAAGCGGGTGTTCGCTTCATCGATCGGATTGTTTTCGAGGGGACCTTTCGAGGCGAGGCGGAAGGCCTGTGAGGTGAGGAGCAGGCGATGGAGTTCCTTGAGCGAGCCGCCCCTTTCGATGAAAGACACCGCGAGCGTGTCGAGCAGGGGTAACAATTCGGGGCGCGGGGTCTGCGGCCCGAAGTCGCCGGGCTCCGCGAGCGGTGCGCCGAAGTGCCAGGCCCAGACGCGGTTCACCAGCACGCGGGCGGTAAGCGGGTTCGCGGGATCGGCGATCTTCTCGGCGAAGGTCAGGCGCGGGCTCTTGCCTTCCGGGAACTTTCC
>CBFGPU010000181.1:0-6012 GCA_965650715.1 uncultured Haloferula sp.
ACTCGAACACAAGGGAAACCACCTTCTCCATCGTCTCTGGGAGGTCCTCGAAAAACGCTACGTCACCGGCGGCCGGATCGACGGCCAGGATTTCCAGTTGTTGCCGGAGGATGCCGCCACCGAGATCGCCGCCGCGGACACCCCCGGGATGAAGGCCCGCCTCGTCTGCGACTTCCTCGCCGGGATGACCGATGGCTATGCGGCACGGATGTACAAGCGTCTTTTCACGCCGGATTTCGGCTCGATCGGGGACTTGATCGGCTGAACCGCAAACGACGACCCCGCCGGGCTGCAAGAGCCCGCCGAGGTCATCAGCCGCTGGGCTATCCTAGTCGTCAGGATAGTGCGTGGTGGTCCGCCGTGTCGTGGACGTTTCGCCAGTGTTGTAGTCGGTCACCGTGGTGGTGGTGTCGCGGGTCGTGCTGGTAACGCCCGGGTCAGGGTCCTCCACGTAGGTGCAACTCGCGAGTGTCGCCAGAGCGCCTGCGAGGACGATTGTGGTTGTTGTTTTCATGGGTAGGAGGGTTGGAGCTATTCGACCTTGTTGATAACCGTGCTCGTTCCCGAGTCGGTGGTCCCTCCACGGGGGCCGGTACGTGCGGCTCCCATGATCCCCAGGCCGAGGATGACAGTACCGATCACACCGACCCAGACGGGGGGCACGCCGACCAAAGTGGCCGCATAGCATAGGGCTCCCAAAAGAATCAGGGAGCCGAGGATGTAGAGGATGATTCTCATGGTGAGATCCTCTTGAGCAGTTCAAATGCCCCTGCTCCGGGGGTTCGATGTAAGTATCTTAACGAGAGATTTTTACATGTGGTCAAGCGGCTCGCTCCCACGATTCAGACAACGCAAGTCGCACTCTTGCAAATCGCCCGATCATGCAATCCTCAATGGAGAAGCTTCTCGTAGTTCGCCTTCTCCGTTGGATCGAGATCCGCGCCTTGGATCGCTATCCGCACCGCATCGGCGTCGTTGGTATTCCAATTCCGGATGGTCGCCTCCATCACGGCCGCACGCTTGGCGGCATCTTGAATCGAAAGGCCCCAGGAAAAAGCGGTTTCGGGATCGTTCTGGCGGATCGATTCCACCAGTGGCTGGATCGCCGCATCCTTCACGCCCCCTTCGGGCAGATTCGAGATCCAGTCAGCGGCAGCGGAGGGATCGTGGCTGCTCCAGTTCCTCACCAATGCGCCTGCCCCGGACTCGGCCGCGCTTCCCTCCGGCAACTCCGCGACCCAGGCCGCGGCCTCGAGGGGATTTCTCCCGGCCCACTCACGGGCGAGGTCTCCGGTGGCCGATTGCAGCACGGCACCGGTGTTGCTCCCGGGATTCGAAAGCAGGGACTTCAACCGGGTTGCCGCCGAGGCCGGATCGTTGCGTGCCTGTTCCGGCAGCAGCTTCGCGAGGGCCGCGGTTTGCTCCTCGCCGGAAAGGGATTCCGCCCAGCGCAGCGCCGCATCCGGATCGCGTTGGCTCCAGGCTTTCGCCAAGGCGATCAAAGCCTGTTGCCGGTCCTTCGGATCGTTCATCCCTTCCATGGTGCGGGCGGCTTCCTGCGGGGAAAGCGCCGCCATCTGCTCGAATGCCTGGCGAACCGCCTGACTGCGCTCCGAGGCCGATTCCAAAGAGGTGGCGAACTCGAGCGCCAGCTTTGGATCGTGTTGGGACAGCGAGTTCATGAAGTATCGGAAATCGTATTCACCCCGCAGAGTCGGCGGCACTTCCTTGAAGAGCTTGATCGCTGCCTCGGGATCCTCGCCGACCATGCTGGCCGCCACTTTCCCGGCCAGGCGGGAATATTCGACTCCTTCGAATTGGGACAAGGTTGCCTTCCGGTCCGCGGGCGATTGCCAGCGTAGACCCCACGAGAGGCTCTCCAGGGCGGAAGTGCGGGCATTCCCTTTGGGCATCGCCAGCACCACCTTGGAGGCCCCGGTGGGGTCCATCCAGTCGAGTTGGTTCACGAGCGATTGCATCGCCCGCTCGCGCTCCGCCGGCTGGGAAATGCCTTGCGCGGCGGCGAGCGCCCCGGGGAGATCGGTATCCGCCCAACTCTCCATCACCGCTCCGATCAGTTCGGTCCGCAAATGTGCCGGCATCGTTGCGACCTTCTCGAGCGCTGCGGCGGGATCGTCGCTCGCCATCCGCCGGCAATACGCCCGGTAGGCGGAATTCCGCATGTTGAGGTCGGTCGCGGTTGCCGCCCATGCCAGCAGCGCTTCGGGATCGCTGGAGGCCCAAGTGGTGAAGACTCCCTCGCTGTTCCAGAAGTTGTCGCGCTGGTTGGGCGAGATCTTTGCCAGTTCCGTCACGGCCTCCTCCGGGGAAATCTTTCCCAATTCATTGATCAGGGCGGTCCTCACGTGATCCGGAAGCTCCTTCATTCCTCCGAAAAGGCGGATGCCTTCACGGGGATCTTTCCGCCCCGTGGCCCATGCCGCGGCCGCCAAGGCGTTCAAGCGCTCTGCCGAGGTCCCCAGGTCCTTCGCCCGTGCCAAGGCATCGGCCGGATCCTCCTCCGCCAGCACGCTGAAGATCGAATCATGCGCCATGTTGCGGAAGGTCTTCGAAGGGGAGTCCTTCACGAAGGCCAGCGCGGCTTCCGGATCGCTTGCCGCCCAGGCGGACATCACGCCGCCGAGCAGCTGAATCTGCTTGTAGTCGTAACCGGGATTTTTCCGGAAATGTTCGCGCAGCTCGCCCGCCAGTTCGGAAAGCTTCTGCGGTGGCACGTCATCGAGCGCGAGGGTCAGGCGAGCCTCCGCGACACCGGTCCGCCCGGCCTTCATGAGTTCCATGAGGTCGTCCAAGGTCGCGGTCGCTGGAATCAGCCGCTCGCTGCTCCGGCCCTCCCGCATCATGCCGCCGGGCGCGGCCGCCTTGGCTGCCAGCGCCGCCGGGGCCGCAGGGCCTTTCCCGGCTTGTCCGATCAGGAGACCGCCCGCCAAACCTAACACCAAACACGTAACTGGAGGAAGCGCCTTGTGCACAACTGCACGAATGCCGGAAGCCCCGCTTCCCGTCAGTAGAAATCCGGCCTCTCCGCCCGATGCCGCCAATTCTTCACCGAAAACTCTCCTGTCTTTCACCGGCAACCCGGCTTGACCCTGGCCGTCTGATCCGTTCACTTGAACAAGTGCCGCCTGCGCCGCCAAAGTCCCTTGTCCAAACTCCGCTCGATGCGCTCCGGCGGCATTTCGGGCACGACGGCTTTCTCGATGGCCAGGACCGCGTGATCTCGCAAATCACCACAGGCCGCGACGGTCTGGTGGTGATGCCCACCGGTGGCGGCAAGTCGCTCTGCTACCAGCTTCCCGCGCTGTGCTTCGAGGGCGTGACCCTGGTCGTGTCGCCGCTGATCGCCCTGATGAAGGATCAGGTGGATGCGCTCGTGGCTAAGGGCATTCCGGCGACCCTCATCAATTCTTCCGTGCCATGGTCCGAGCAAAAGGAGCGGCTCGACGGCATGCGGACGGGCAAGTGGAAGCTCGTCTATGTCGCACCCGAGCGCTTCCGGGCCGAATCCTTCCTGAGCGCCCTCAAGGGCGTCGAGGTTTCCCTCTTCGCCGTCGATGAGGCCCACTGCCTCAGCCAGTGGGGTCACGACTTCCGCCCGGACTACATGCGGCTCGGCAAGGCGCTCGACAAGATCGGGCGCCCGCAGTGCGTCGCGCTCACCGCTACCGCCACGCCCGTGGTGCGGCAGGACATCCTGGAGGTGTTGAAGCTCCGCGAGCCCTTCGAGGTCGTGAGCGGCTTCTCGCGGCCGAATCTCTCGCTCGCCATCACCGCGGTGGAAAAGAAGCAGCAGAAGTACGACCGCATCCGCGAGATCCTGCAGGCCCACAAGACCGGCATCATCTACTGTGCCACCCGCAAGAAGGTGGAGGAGGTCGCCGAAACGCTTGCGGCATGGCGGGTCAAGTCGATCGCCTATCACGGCGGCATGTCCGATTCGGAGCGGGAGGCCGCGCAGGATATCTTCCTCCAGCGCAAGGCGGATGTCGCCGTGGCGACCAACGCTTTCGGCATGGGCATCGACCGCTCGGACGTTCGTTTCGTGATCCATTTCGAGGTTCCCGGCAGCGTGGAAGCCTATTACCAGGAGGCGGGTCGCGCCGGCCGGGATGGCGAGGCCGCCCACTGCGAGCTCCTCTTCAACTACGCCGACACCCGCACCCAGGAATTCTTCATCGAGGGCGCGAACCCCGGCGCGAGCACCATCCGCGAGGTTTACCAGTATCTCCTCAATGCCGCCGACAAGGACTACGAGATCCATCGTAGCATCGAGGACATCACGGAAGGTTCGGGGATGAAGAATTCCATGTCCGTGAGCAGCGCGCTCGCGTCGCTCGGACGGGCCGGTTACATCGAGCGCTTCGATGTGCCCGGCAAGCGGATGCGAGGCACCCGCCTCAAGCGTCCCGATGTCTTCGCCCGCGCCCTCGAGCTCGACGATGCCGCGCTCGAGGAGAAGGAGCGACGCGACCGCGACAAGCTGAAGTCGATGGTCGAGCTCTGCTACTCCCGCACCTGCCGCCAGCAATGGATCCTCGGCTACTTCGGGGAGGAGGATGCGGACGTCTGCGGGAACTGCGACATGTGCCGGGAAAGCGGTGGAAGCGACCAGCGCGCACCCACGCCGGATGAAGACCTCGTCGTGCGCAAGGCGCTCAGCGGCGTCGCCCGCATGTCCCGCAAGACCGCTTCCGGCTGGGAAGGCAAGTTCGGCCGCGGGAAGATCGTGCAGATGCTCTGTGGCAGCCGTTCCCAGGAGATTCTTGCCGGAGGCCTCGACAAGCTCAGCACCTACGGGATCCTCAAGAGCCAGGGCACCGGCTACGTGAACGCCCTGATGCGCTCGCTCTGCGATGCCGGCCTGCTCCGCATCGAAGCCGGTGAATTTCCCCTGCTCTCCCTCACGGAACGCGGGGAATCCGCCATGCAGGGAAAAGCGAAATACCGCTTGGCCTGGCCTTCCGTGCAGTCCGTTCCGGCAGCTTCCCATCAACTCGCCGACCAAGGCTTCGATCCGGGACTTTACTCCATGCTCCGCGATCTCCGCGCCAGCCTCGCCAAGCGCGAGGACGTGCCGCCCTACGTCATCTTCAGCAACAAGACCCTCGAAGCCCTCTGCCGCTACCGCCCCTCCACCGTCGAGGAAGGTCTCGCCGTGCCCGGAATCGGCGAGGCGAAGGCGCAGCGGTATCTTCCCCCGTTTCTGAAGGTGCTCAAGGAGTGGCGCGGGAGGTAGTCTTCCGCTCTTGGCGTTCAGTCCGGGATCTCCGCCCCGTTATCGATCCAGATCTTCATCTGCTTCGTGAACTCCGCGTGACTAAGCGGCGGCAGGGTCCGGCCATCGCCCGGCTTCCAACCCCACAGCACCAATTGGTCTTCCGCCACGTGGTGGAAAATCTCCTCGAGCGTTTTCCCGCCGTTTTGCTTCGGATCCTTGAGTTGCGCCGCGAGTTCGGCGGGCGACTTGCCCTCGAAGACCATCGGCATCTCCGGCGGGGGCAGGTGCCACACCGGATTGCCCGGCGGCATGTTTTCCCCGGGCAGGTTCGCATTCTGGTGGCAGCTCGTGCACTTCATCGCCGCGAATCCCTCGCCCTTCGGCCCGGCCTTCACGTTCATGGTATGCGGGTGGCTATCGTCGCCCTGCAAGGGGGCATCGCCCATCGGATGGCAGTTCATGCAGCGCGGATGCATCAGCACCTTGTAGGCCTCCTTGAAGGCAGCCTTCGAGGCCTCTGCATCCTTCTTCCCGGCCGGAGCATCCTGTCCTTGGAGATGGAAGGCGTAGCCCGCCACCCCGATCGTGCCGAGCGCGCAAATGGTTCGAATCGCTTTCATGGCATCTCACGCTTGTTTGAGTTGATCGATGCGGACCGGCAGCTCCCGCACCCGTTTTCCTGTGGCGGCAAAAATGGCATTCCCCACCGCCGCAGCCAACGGCGGTACCCCGCACTCGCCGGCACCACCCATCTTCTCGGCGCTCGGGACGAT
>CBFGPU010000182.1:0-6008 GCA_965650715.1 uncultured Haloferula sp.
GGGCCTGGGTTTGGAGGGATGCCTGTTGTTGTTTCCGGATCCAAGGGAGGGCGGCGCCGATGAGGCCCGCGAGGAGGACAAGGATGAGGATGAGATGTCCGAAGCGGAATCGCCTCCGGGCACGAGGGACGGACGATGTGGCCATGGCTTGAGAGGGGCGGACGTGCACAGCCGGAAGGACCGAGTCCTTCTGCTGCGCTACAAAAAGGCAGGGGAACAAAAAAGCCGGGAAGCCCGTGAGGGCTCCCCGGCTGGAGTGATTCAGTCAGTGGATCAATCGCGATCGATCAGTTGCCACCGCCGCGGGGCTGCGGGGCGCGGAGGATCGGGTTCATGTCGGAACCCCAAGGCGTGTTGTCACCGGTGGTCTGCAAGTAGCGGCCGGCGACACCGGTGCTGATGTACTTGTTGTCCACGCGGATGTTCATGGCCGCGGCGCTGTTGTCCAACTTGAGGACGATCGCCTTTTCACCGTATGGCTCGGGGTCGAAGGTCCAGTCGGTCTGAGCCTTGTAGGACGGGGACACGACGACCGGGCGGCCCGGGTCACCGGAGCTGCTCTGTCCTTCGGTCTGGGTAGCCATGATGTAGCTGAAACCGACTTCGCCGGCTTCAAGCGCCTTGGCGGGGGTCTGATAAACGTCGTCGGGCTTCTTGGGCGAGAACGAGGTCTTGCACCAGAAGGGCTTCTCGGACTTCAGGCCGACAGCGATGAGCTGGCGGAAGTAGTCGTTGGAGAAATTGCCGGCGAAGTTCAGGGAGGTCCCCGTGTTTTCCTTCACGTCTTCCGCCGTGTTGTTGTCGGGGAAGGTGCCATATTCGCTATCGAATTCGAACATGGACATCCCGATCTGGCGGATGTTGTTGAGCGCTTCCGTGCGGTCGGCAGCCTTGCGCTGCTTCAGGATGACGGGAGCGGAGAGGCCCGCGAGGGCCGCGATGATCACGATCACCACGAGCAGCTCCACCAAGGTGAAACCGCCGTGATGGCGATATTTGGCTTTCATGTTTTGGCTTTGGTTTACTGGTCTACTATGAATGGGGCCGCTAAGGACCCCGGTTTTATATGAATCCGCCACCGTCCGAAAACGGTAGAGGATCACGCGAAGCTACGGTCGCGGGAGGGCGGTGCAAGGAGAAAGAAAGCCGTCCCTAGCGGGAAAAGGCGGCGGCGAGGGCCGCGAGGGAGTCGCCGGAAGGGCGATCCGCGTCCAGGATGGCCTGGCGCTGGAGGGCGGTGAGCTCGGCGGAGCCCTTTTTGGCGAGCTCGAGCATGGCGGTCATTTCGGCGCCGGAGAAGACGGCCTCCTCGCCGCTGCCCTGGACTTCCACGAAATCGCCGCTCTCCGTCATGACGACGTTGAAGTCCACGGCGGCATCCTTGTCCTCGATGTAGTCGAGGTCGAGGACGGGGAGGCCATCGACAACCCCGGCGGAAATGGCGGAGACGAGCTTGGTGAGGGGGAAGGCCTTGAGCTTGCCCTCCGCCATGAGGCGGTTGAGGGCGATGGCGAGGGCGACGCAGCCGCCGGTGATAGAGGCGGTGCGGGTGCCACCGTCCGCCTGGAGGACATCGCAATCGATCCAGATGGTGCGCTGGCCGAGCTTGGTGAGATCGGTGACGGCACGGAGGGCGCGGCCGATGAGTCGCTGGATTTCCGAGGAGCGGCCGTCGAGCTTCCCGCGGGTGATGTCGCGCTGTTTCCGCTCGAGGGTGGAATAGGGCAGCATGCTGTATTCGGCGGTGAGCCAGCCGCCTTCGACCCGCTGCATCTTCATCCAGCGGGGGACGTCCTCCTCGATGGTGGCGGCGCAGATGACGCGGGTCTCGCCGAAGGAGACCAGCACGGAGCCGGCGGCGTACGGGGCGACGTGCGGGATGAAGGAGATCGGGCGGAGCTGGTCGGGCTGGCGGCCGTCGTGGCGGGCGGAAGACATGGGGAGAGTGAATGGAAGGCCGGGAGGGATGGCAAGCAGCGGTCGGCGGGCGATGATCGGGCAGGCGGGAGGGGGGGGAGAGGGCGCGCGGCTTTTTCGGGCTTGGATTGGGAGAGGGTTCCGGGTTCCCCTGCGGGCGCGGAATGAAGGAAACGCTGGCCGAACTGGAGCGCTGGGGCTCCGACGTGATCTTCGGTCGGGCGAAGGGCTTCCGGGCGAGCATGATGCGGCTGGCGATGAGCCTGCTCTCAGGGGTGTACCGCGGGGTGGTGCAAGCGCGCCTGAAGATCTACCGCAAGCGCTGGCGGCAACAGCACCACCTGGGTACGCTCGTCGTAAGCATCGGCAACCTGACGGTGGGCGGGACGGGCAAGACGCCGGTGGTGGAGCTGCTGGCGCGAACGCTGCGCGACCGGGGACGGCGGGTGGCGATCCTGAGCCGGGGCTACAAAAGCCGGCGCCTGAAGGATCCGCAGAACTGGAAGAGCCAGGACGGGACGAAATTCCCGCCGGAGAAGATGCCGAAGCTGGTTTCGACGGGGCGGGCGCTGCTGCTGGATTCGAAATTCGCCGGGGACGAGCCCTTCATGCTGGCCCGCAACCTGGACGGAGTGGCGGTGGTGGTGGACAAGGACCGGGTGAAGGGCGGGCGCTTCGCCGTGGGCCAGCTCGGCGCGGACACGCTGGTGCTGGATGACGGACTGCAGTACCTGAACCTCTCGCACGGATTGGACATCGTGCTGGTGGACCGCGGTGCACCCTTCGGAACCGGGGCGCTGCTGCCGCGCGGGACGCTGCGCGAGCCGCCGCGGAACCTGTGTCGCGCGAGCTACATCCTGATCACGAAGTGCGACGGGACGCCGAACGACGCGCTGATCGAGAAGCTGCGGCGGCACAACCGGGTGGCACCGATCATCGAGTGCACCCACGGGCCGCGGTATCTGGAAGAGGTGTTCACGGGCGAACGGAAGCCGCTGGAATTCCTGCAGGACAAGTGGACGGCCGCAATCAGCGGGATCGCGGTGCCGGAGGGATTCGAACGGAGCATCGAGAAGCTCGGGGCGCGGGTGGAGATCCGGCGGCGCTTTTCGGACCACCACCGGTTCTCGCGGAAGGAGATCGACCGCTTCATGGAACGCTGCATCGAGCGCGACATGGAACTGGTTATGACCACCGAAAAGGACGCCGTGCGGTTTCCAAGGCCGAAGGAGATCACGGTGCCGGTGTACTTCCTGAGGATCGAGGTCGAGATCCTGAAGGGACACGATGCGTGGGAAGATCTGATCACGCGCTTGTGCCATCCCTCCGCGCCGGGGGATCCGGTGCTGAGGTATCGGGATGCCTATGCGCTCTAGAAGGGAAGTGCCGCAGGGCGCGGGTGGAAAATGGGGTAGGTTTTGTAACGGTAGGATGGCGCTCGTAGGGTGGCGGCACGCGGGCCGAATGTCCTTGATGCACGCGGGCTGTGGCGGCATAACTCACTCCGATTTCATGAACTCTTCCTACAATCCCTACGCCGTCGGCACGGTGGCCGAAGCAACCCAGGATACCCGCGCGGAATTCGTGCGGAAGACGTACCTGCACCTGGCCGGAGCGATCGCCGCCTTCGCGCTGATCGAAACCGTGCTGATCCAAGCCGGTTTCGGCACGATGGCGCTGCAGCTTCTGGCCACGAGCAAATATTCCTGGTTGATCGTGCTCGGTGGCTTCATGGGAGTGTCCTGGCTCGCGAACAAGTGGGCTTACGGCGGGGCTTCCCAAGCCACCCAGTATGCGGGCTTGGCGCTCTACACGGTTGCGGAAGCGGTAATCTTCCTGCCCCTGATCATGCTGGCGATGATGATGACGGGCAGCGCGGCGATCATCGGCCAGGCGGCGGTGGTGACGGGTGCGCTGGTGCTCGGTCTGACGGCGATCGCCTTTACGACGAAGAAGGACTTCACGTTCATGGGCGGCTTCCTGAAGATTGCTGGATTCATCGCACTCGGATTGATCGTGGCGTCGATCTTCATGGGCTTTTCGCTCGGGATCTGGTTCAGCGGGGCGATGGTGCTCTTCGCGGCGGGCTCGATCCTCTACAGCACGAGTGCGATCATGTATCACTACTCGCCGGGGCAGCACGTGGCAGCTTCGCTGTCGCTCTTCGCGAGCGTGGCGCTGCTGTTCTGGTATGTGCTGCGGATCCTGATGAGCCTTTCGAGCCGGGATTGAGCGGCGGACGAATTGAGTTTTCAGAACGGCCGGGGGGAGACCTCCGGCCGGTTTTTGTTTTTGGGGGTTTTGGGAAGGGATTTCCAATGCAGGCTGCAAGGCTGCCGGGATGCTTCTGCATGGGAAGTCGAGGGGCACCGCTTCCGAGGGACAGGTTCAGGAAGGCTCTTATCCGACTAATCTCCAAGCCCTTGCATAAGATGCGAGGGATATTGCGGAGGTGCTGGCACTCGGTTTGCAAGGGAATGGTTAAACCACCTCGCAGGGCCGCGGGCGCTTTTTCGTTTGTCTGCGGTTCCGGTGAAACTTGAACCATCAACACACGAAACCATGAAAACGAAAGACCTCACACGGCTCGCCCTCCTGATCGCGATCGCTCCGCTAGCCCCGGTGGCGATGGCGCAGAAGGAAGAAACTCCGGCGAAGAAAACCACGATCGTCGAGACCAAGACGATCACCGCGGAACCGGGCTCGATTGCGGATGCGATCAACGATAGCGCGACCTTCTCCATCCTTTCGAAGGCGCTGAAGGCCGCGGATCTGGAACCGATGCTGGGAACCAAGGGTTCCTACACAATCTTCGCCCCGACGGACGAAGCATTCATGAAGCTCAAGGAAGGTACCTTGGACAAGCTGCTCCTGCCTGAGAACAAGGAGAAGCTGCGCTCGCTCCTGTTGTTCCACGTGATCCCCGGCCAGTTCACGTCCTCCGATCTGAAGGATGGCAAGATCACGACCTCCAACGGTGAGAAGGTCGATGTGGATGTCGAGATCGGCGCGATCAAGGTGGAGGACACCAAGGTTGCCAAGGCGGACCTCGTCCTCACCAACGGCGTGATGCATTCGGTCGGCCAGGTGCTCGTACCGAAGTCGTTGGACGGCTTCGCGGGCCTCGACGAGGAATGATCCGCGTGCCCCTGTGGAATTGGAAGCCGTCTCCGGTTCGCGCCGGAGGCGGCTTTTCATTGGTCGAAAATCGGGGGATTTCTGGAACCGTGGGGAGTGACTTCCGCCTTGTCCCGGGGGGCACCCTCCCGTAATCCCCGTGCGCACATGGAGAACGCGATGCACCTTTACGAACGCCTGCCGCTGTATGGCACGGGGCTGGTCCTGGGGGTATGGCTGGTGGCCATGCACGCGCTGATGCTGCTGAAGCCTGAGCCGGTGCAGCGTCTCCTGAAGCGTTTTCCTCGCGACAAGCAGATCGGGCAGGTGCTGCTGGCGATCGGCTTGCTGTGGTTCTGGCTGCTGGTCGCCCAGCCCGGGAAAGGCATCCTGCACGCGCTGGCGATGGATCTGGGCGAATTCAACCCGCTGAAGAATTACCTGAGGTTCCTGGTGCCCATCGCGATCGTGGCGGTGGGGATCTCGATCAAGGAGTTCCTTGCGGTGCGGGCGCTCGGGCTGCTGGGGCTGATGGTCGCCGCGCCCTTGCTGGACGCGGCCTTCCTGAAGGATCCGCAGAGCCGCTTGCTGGTGCCGGTCTTTGCCTTCGTGCTGATCATCAAATCGCTCTACTGGGTGGGGATGCCCTACCTGTTCCGCGATACGGTGACCTGGGCGACGGCCTCGCCGAAACGCTGGCAGATGTTGAGCGCGGCGGGGCTGGCCTACGGGGTGGCGGTGATCGTGTGTGCGCTGTTGTTCTGGAAGGGGTATTGAGGGGTCGATGGACCCGCACCCCCTGAGATAATCCCCGCGGGACGAGAGAGGCTGAGCGGACGGGGATCGGACGCCGGACGCGCCCCCTCCTTGATCTTGCCCGGGGAAAACCTTACTCGGGGAAAACGATGGGCTCGGTTTTCGGGTCCTCCTCGCCGCGGCCGCTGCCCTGCCGTACCGGTACCCGGCGCTCGCGC
>CBFGPU010000183.1:0-6007 GCA_965650715.1 uncultured Haloferula sp.
GCCAGGCGGTAGTACTCGAAGTAGTCCGAGATCAGCACCGTCATGCCGCAGGCCGCCAGCAGGTCGGCACGCGCGAGGAAGTCGCGGCGGTCCACCTCGTTCCCTCCGGCCAAAAGATTGCGCATCGTCAACTCGAAGAGCGGCAGCACCGGTTTGCCCGAGACATCGGGATCCGCGGTGAATTTCTCCAGCGCGCAGTGGAGCATGTCGAAGTTCACGTGCGTCGGCGGGCGGAAGCTCCCCCGCTCCACCAGCACCGCCTTCTTGTAGAGGACCTCCGAGGGTTGTAGTACTTCGTGGTTCGGCCCGAACATCGCCGCACCGCTGAGACCGAGCTGCACCAGCTTCAGGCTGACGAGGCGGTTATCCACCGAGCGGAATTCGATCCCCTTGAATTCGATCACGTCGATCTCGATCCGGCCGGTGGTGAGCTTGTCGAGCAGGCTCTCGATGAGCAGGTCGGGCTCGTGGTGCAGGAAGAAGGCCCCGTAAAGCAGGTTCACCCCCACCACCCCCAGCGCCTCCTGCTGCAGCGAGGCCTCCGCATCCAGCATGCGCACGTGGATCAGGATCTGGCTCGGTTCGTCGCGCGGCCGCGATTGGAACTTCACGCCCATCCAGCCGTGGCACTCGTTGCCGCCCTTGTAGCTCCGCGCCACCACCGTATCGGCGAAGGCGAAGAATGCGGTGGTATCGCCGCGCTTGTCCTCCAGCCGCTCGAGGTTGAGCGTAAACTCCCGGTCCAGCATCGCCTGAACCCGGGTGCGGGAGACATAGCGGTCGCCGCTGCCGTAGATCGCGTCGCTCACCGTCATGTCATAGGCGGAGATGCTCTTGGCCACGGTGCCCGCGGCTCCGCCGACCCGGAAAAACCACCGCACCACCTCCTGCCCGGCCCCGATTTCCGCCAGGGTGCCGTACCAGCGGGTATCAAGGTTGATCTTGAGGGCCTTGTGGTGGGTATCGAGGGCTTCCTCCTTCATGACGGGTTCAAGCTTGGCGGCAAAGAGCAACTACCGCGCCACAAACCTTCACGATGCCGGATAGTGCCGGTAAGCCTCCCGGGCCGTGAGATCCACATAGCCTTCCAGGCTGCCGCCGCCATGGTTGGCGAAGTAGCCTTCCTGCGAGCGGTGGGCGCGGAATGCCGCCAGCCTCTGCTCGCGATGAACCGAGCCATCGATCCACAGGTCCGCCGGATCATCGCGATTGAGCAGGCCGGACAAGGCGTGTCCCTCCTGCCAGGCATGGATCGTCAGGATCGGCAGCGCTCCTCCCGCCGCCTTGAACAAGGCCCGGTGCATCAGAAGATGGGCGGGATGCCAATACTCGCCACCGCTGCCATGTGTGATGGCGAATGCGGGGGACGCCTGCTTCAACAGCGCCCCGATCCGGAGAGAGAGCTCTGCCACGGAGACCCGCGGAGCATAGGTCCGATGCGCCTTTCCCAGCGGGTCCACGTGATCCAGGAAGTCCACCCGGGATATTCCCAGGGCTCCCGCGGATGCCCGCAACTCCGCTTCCCGCGTGCGGCCGAGAGCTTCCCGGCTGCCGCCACCCGTGTCCCCCCCTTCGCCCCGCGTCAGGCAGATGATGCGGACCTCGCGGCCCCGCGCCGAGAGATCGCAGAGCAAGCCGGAAGCAAACAACTCGTCATCCGGATGAGCGATGAACACCAGGACCGGTCCCTCTTTCTCCAGCAGTTCGTCCAGCTTCACCGGCGTCGCCGCTCGTGGCGGCCTTAGCGGACGGAGGAGCTGCAGGATCCGCTTGCGGTAGAAGAGCGGGTCCGTCAGGCGCTGGGAGAGCTTGCTCCACATACTTCAGTTCAGGCATTCGCCAGCGGTTGCCCCATGAACTCTCCCACCAGCCCCACCAGGTTTTCCGCGAATCGCTCCGGCCGGAAACGCGCCACTCCCGCCCGCAGCGAGGCCCGCAAGGCCTCGTGTTTGCCCGGTGATTCGATCAGCGCGCAAATCTTGGCCGCCGCATCGTCCGCGTCGCGGAAGATCAGTTCCCCGCGCTCCACGATTTCCCCGACGCCGCCGTCGGATGAGACAAACGGGATCAGACCCGCCGCCGCCATCTCCGCGACGGCGATGCCGAAGGCCTCCACCCGGCAGGCGTGGAGGCCGAAACTCCGGCTCGTGAAAAGCTCGCTCTTCTTGCGCGGGTCAAGGAAACCGACCAGCCGGATCCAGTCCCGACGTTCTTCCGCCATGGCGCGGATCCGTGCCGAATAGTCGTCTTCACCGAATTGCCCTGCCAGATCGAGCGTCGCGGGATGTCCTGCGGCGCGCACTTGGTCGAGGATGGCGATGATCGTTTCGATCTCTTTCTCCGGAGTGATCCGGCCCATGCAGATGAAAGAGAGCGGGTCGCGCGCTGCTTCCGTACCGCCCTCATGCAGCACGGAGGGCGGATAGAGGATCGGTGTGCCGGGGAGGTGAAAACGATGGTCCAGCACGCCCGCCGTCCACCGCGAGTTCGCCACCACCCAATCGCCCGATCCGGCGATCTCCGTGTCCGATCGCCCCGCAAGTTGCTCGCCGACGGAAACATAGAGCTTCCGCAGCAGGGACGGCCGGTGGTGGGCCTGCTCGGAGGCATTGGGATACATGTCCAGCCGCGCCTCTTCGCTGAAACTGAAGTCCCCGATCAACTGGATCGCCGGGCGGCTGAAATGGATCGGATTGTAAGCACTGATGCAGGCATCGAAGCGTCCGCTCACCGAGGAGCAGAAGCGTTCGAACCATGCCCGCTGCCAGTAGGCCAGGGTGGTGCCGGTGGCGACCCCCGGAATCCGCGGCGCGGGGAGAAACTCGATCCGATCCGCCGAAACCCGGGTCCCGTACACCGAGTTCAACTTGTCCCAATCCACCGGCGAGGCGGTCGTGAACGTGATCTTCGCCACCTCCTGCAGGGCGTGCAGCGACCACATCGCGGTCGCTTCCGAGCCGCCCCGACCCATCCACGGGTGAGCGACCAGGATCTGAGGCTGGAGGGGGATCGCCATCGGTCCGGAGTGTCATGCGACCGCACGGGCCGCTACGCGTACAAAGGGTTGGGAGGAGCGGCTATTGTGTCTTCGACACGCCGGTTCATGAAGCAAGATGAAGGGATGAAGGGTGGAGTTGTCGATTCTTTTGCTCCTTGCAGCACACGTTGCCGGCGGTGCCATCCTCCGAACGGGTAGCGGGAAGAGTCGCATCGGGCGGGGTTTCATGAAAAATACCACCGTCATGCGCCCGACGTTTCTCCTCGCTGCGATTGCCGCCGTCTTTCTCGCCACGCCTGCCCGTGGCGAGCGGGAGATGGAGAAGCTCGGCCGCGGCCTCGTGGCGATCCGTCAGCCGGACGGCACGGTCTTCACGAGCTGGCGCTTGCTCGCGGGCGACCCCCCAGACCTCGCATTCCACGTCTATCGCGTGAATGGGGGGAAGGAAGAACGGGCCACCGAGGAGCCCCTCGAGGGCCCCACGCAGTTCATCGATCCGAAGGGAACCGCGGCGGGGGCCTATTTCGTCCGGCCTGTCGGCAAGAGCGGGGAAGGGGAGCCAAGCCGCCGCGCGAAGGTGCTCGCGGAACCCTATCTCGAAATCCCGCTCCAGACCCTGCCCGGCTACCGGCCCGGAGACGCCTCCGCCGCGGATCTGGATGGCGATGGCGAATACGAGATCATCCTCCACCAGGTCTCCCGCGGCCGGGACAATTCCTTCAACGGCATCACCGGCACCCCCG
Organism: uncultured Haloferula sp.; assembly: GCA_965650715.1. GTDB lineage: Bacteria > Verrucomicrobiota > Verrucomicrobiia > Verrucomicrobiales > Akkermansiaceae > Haloferula. Next base: position 3,742 of record CBFGPU010000183.1, read on the forward strand.
TCTTGGACGCCTACAAGCTGGACGGCACGCATCTCTGGCGGATCGACCTCGGCATCAACATCCGCGAGGGCGAGCACTACACCCAGTTCATGGTCTATGACCTCGATGGCGACGGCCGCGCCGAACTCGCGTGCAAGACCGCGGACGGGACCAAGGACGGCATCGGCAAGATCATCGGCGACAGGGACAAGGACTGGCGGAACAAGGAGGAGCGTTCGCAGAAATACGGCCGCATCCTCACCGGCCCCGAATACCTCACCGTCTTCGATGGCAAGACCGGCGCCGCGCTCAAAACCGTGGACTTCATCCCCGGCCGCGACCCCATCGATGGCTGGGGCGGCATCGGCGGCAATGGCGGCAACGACAGCTACGGCAACCGCTGCGACCGCTTCCTCGCCTGCGTCGCCTATCTGGACGGGACGCATCCCAGCCTCGTGATGTCACGCGGCGTCTATGGCCGGATCGTGCTCGCCGCCTGGGACTGGAGGGGAGGGGACCTCAAGTCGCGCTGGGTCTTCGACTCGGGGATCGCGCAGCCGCCCTTCGAGAACGTCTCCCCTTACTCCGGCATGGGCGGCCATGCCCTCTCCGTGGCGGACGTGGATGCCGACGGGAAGGACGAGATCCTTTATCAGGCGATGACCGTGGATGACAACGGCAAGGGCCTCTACTCGACCGGCCGCCGCCATGGCGATGCGATCCACGTGAGCGATTTCGATCCGTCCCGCGACGGGCTCGAGCTCTACCTCGTGACCGAAAACGAGGAGGACACGGTGCGCCTCCGGACGCCCGGTGCCGGCATGCATGATGCTCGTACGGGCAAGCCGCTGTGGTCCCACAGCCCCGGCGTGGACATCAGCGACGGGGTGGTGGCGGATATCGACCCCCGGCACCCGGGGGCGGAGGTCTGGGGTGGACCGGGCGGCCTGCGGACCGTGAAGGGCGTGGAGATCGGCCCGCGCCCGCGTCACTCGGACTGGGTGATCTGGTGGGATGGCGATCTGCTGCGGGAGATCTACGGGGGATTCTCCGTTTACAAGTGGCAGCCCGAAACCGGGCGGGAGGAGAAGATCTTCGATGGCTCTCCCTCCGGCGAACGCTCGAACCGCTATGCCGGCATGCGGCCGACCCTCGCCGCCGACCTGCTGGGCGATTGGCGCGAGGAACTGCTCCTGCCCGGCCCGGAAGGAAAGTCGCTGCGCCTTTACACCAGCACGATTCCCACAAAGCACCGCCTCGTGACCCTGATGCAGGATCCCCAGTACCGTCTCTCCGTGGCCTGGCAGAATGTCTCCTACAACAAGCCGCCGCATCCCTCGTTTTTCCTGGGGGAGGGGATGAACCCGCATACGGCAAGCAGTCCGGAAGGCAACGCCAAGCCGTAAAGCTGCCGGCATGGGAATGATCTTGCGCCGTTAGAGCGGCGTGGCAGTTTGGATCGGAACATCCATGTCCTTTTCCGCCGCGCAGAAGCATCTCTTCTACACTGAAATCGCCAAGCTGCTGGAGGCCGGCTTCGGCATCCGCGATGCGGGGAGGGTCATGCTCGATCACCGCTTGCCGGGCCGCCAGGCGGCACTGCTGAAGGAGATGGAGCAGGAGCTGGACGCAGGCAAATCGATCACGGAAGCCTTCTCCCATGATGCGGCGGCGATCAGCGGGATGGAGCGCAGCATCATCGGGGCCGGGGAGCGCGGCGGGCGGATGGCTCCGGCCTTCCAACACCTCGCCGATTATTTCGGCATGCTCGCGGAGGCCCGGCGAGATGCTTTCCAAGCCATGATCTACCCGGCGGTCATGCTCCACCTCGGTATCTTCGTGCCCTTCGTGGTCCGTTATTTCCAATCCGGCGAAACAGCGGGCGAGATGTTCGTGAAGTTCGGCTTCACCATGCTCGTCGTCTACGCCTGCGCCTTCGCCGCTTGGCTCGGGATCAAGGCCGTCCTCGCGGCAGCCACCACCAATCCCGCCCTCGATGCCCTCTTGCAACGCATCCCGCTGATCGGAGGCGCGCGCCGCGCGATGATGATGGCCCGCTTCACCAAGGTCTATCACACCGCCCTCTTGGCAGGTCTCTCGATGCGTGAAACGGTTGAAACCGCCGCGGAGGCGTCCCGCAGTGCCCGCATCAGGCAAGCCGCCGCGGCGATGGCCGACACCTTGCTCAAGGAAGGCGGTGCGCTCGGCCCCATCTTCGTGGCCAGCGGTGCTTTCCCCTCGGCCTTCGCCCGCTCCTATGCCACGGCGGAGGAAGCCGGCAGCCTCG
>CBFGPU010000184.1:0-5995 GCA_965650715.1 uncultured Haloferula sp.
AGTCCTTCATGGAGCTGGAGAAGAACGTGGAGGCGCTGGAGCTTTTCCGCGAGGTGGAGAAGCTGATGCTTCCGAACAACATCCATGCCTTCGAGGCGAACTATCTCCGCTTGCTGTGCTTCTACCGTCTCGAGGGCCGTCATGTGCCGGACCAGGTGGACGCCTTTCTGGACATTTACCGCAAGAACCGTCCCCGCGATCCGAAGATCCACTCGGCGCTGCTGATGAAGGCGGAGTCGCTGATGGACGAGCAGAAGGCATCCGAGGCGGCGAAGGTGTACAACGAGATCGACGCGACGGTCCTGAGCCCGGAGAACCGCAAGGGGCTGCTCTACAAGCGGGCGTGGTGCCTGCTGGCGAGCGAGGATCCGCAGGGCGCGGTGCGTTCTTTCAGCCAGTTCATCGCGGACTATCCGGATGACCCGCGGGCGGCGGAAGCGTTGATCCAGCGGGCGCAGGCTCACAAGACCAGCGGCGAGGCGATGAAGGCGCTGGCCGACTACGATCTGGTGATCTCGCGGAACCTGAATCCGGAGTTCACGTCGATGGCCTATCTGGAGTCCGCGGACATCGCCAAGCAGGAGAGCAACATCGAGGACATGATCGCGCGCTACCAGCGCTTCCTGGACCAGTTCCCGGAGACGACCAACGAGCGCAAGGCGAAGGCGAACTACTGGCTGGCCTGGGGTCTGGTGAAAAAGGACCGGCTCAAGGAGGCCCTGCCGCACGCGGAAACGGCGCGGAGCCTGGATCCGAAGACCTACGGCAAGAACGCCGGTGCCCTGCTGGCGCTGGCTCACTGGACCTTGCAGAATCCCGAGGAGCTGTGTTCGGACGTGGACCGGGCGATCAAGGAGGGATATGTGGATTACCTGCCCGAGCAGCTCATCGATTGGGCGGCGATGCAGGCTTACAGCGCGGACCGCTTCGAGCAATCGGCCCGCTTTTATGATTTGATCGCGGACGAGGACGAACCGCGCAGCACGGCGAAGCAGACGTGGCGCTATCTCGGCAAGGCCTTGCTGGCTTCGGGCAAGGCGGAAAAGGCCTTGCAGCCGATCGCGAACGCGCTCGAGGTGGAGGACAGCGGGATGTGGAAGGCGGACGGTTTGTTGGACCGGGCCAAAGCCTTGATCGCGCTGGGGCGGCTGGACGAGGCGAGCTCCGCGGCGGCGGAGTGCAGGGCGCTGCGGCCGCAGGGCCGGACGAATGCGGAGGTGATGATCGTCCAGGGCGACATCCACATGAAGCGGAACGATCCGGCCCGTGCGGCGATGGATTACGTGGCTGCGGTGGAGCAGCTCGACGACAACGACCGGGTGCTGAAGCCGCTGGCGATCCACAAGGTGGCGCTCGCGCTGGAAAAGAAGGCGGACCCTTCGGGGGCGCAGGAGTACCGGCTGATGCTGCGGTCGAAGTATCCCGAGTGGCGGGAGCGGCGGGAGGGGGAATGACGAATTCCGACTTTCCGAATGCCGAATGAAGTGTGCGGATTCGCACGCATGAAGTGGCAGGGAACGAGTCGCGCTTGTAGGGGACGGTGTTGAGCTTTAAGGGCTGGCCGTGCTTACGAGTCCGACCGATCTCACGCTCGCCCTGCTTGCGGCGTTTTGCATCGGGATGTCGAAGGCGGGGTTCTCGGGGATCTCGCTGATTTCGGTCTTCCTGATGGCGGATCTTTACGGGGCGGAGAATTCGACGGGGGTGGTGCTGCCCCTGTTGATCGTGGCGGATCTGGTGGTGTATCCGGCGTTCCGGAAGCATGCGGACTGGAAGCCGGTATGGCGCTTGCTGCCCGCGACGCTGGCGGGGCTCGTGGTCGGCTGGTGGCTGCTGCGGGTGATCGATGAGGACTGGGTGGCGCGGAAGGCGATCGGCGGCTGCATCCTGGCGATGGTGGCCCTGCAGGCGGTGCGGGCGTGGAAGCCGGCATGGTCGGACCGGCTGGTGGAGTCGCGGGGCTTCGGGACGGCGGCGGGGGCTGCCGGGGGGATCACGACGATGCTGGCGAACGCGGCGGGACCGGTGATCCAGCTCTACCTGCTGTCGCGGAGGTTGCCGAAAATGGAACTGTTAGGGATCGGGGCGAGGTTCTTCCTGCTGGTGAATATCCTGAAGTTGCCCTTAAGCGGGAGTTTGAATCTGATCACGCCGGCGACGCTGATGGACAATCTCAAGTGCCTGCCGGGGATCTTCGCGGGGATCCTGATCGGGAAGTGGCTGATCGTGCGGGTGCCGCAGCGGGCCTTCGAGTGGATGGTGATCGGGTTTTCGGCGGTGGCGGGCCTGAGATTGGTGCTGTTTTGAGGCGGGAGGGCAGTTGTTTTGCCAATTTTGCGACTGTTGATTGGCGAAGTTGTCGGAATGCGTTAGGAGTCACCGCTCGGGGCGGGTTCGTTCTATCAAAAAAACAAGTAATCTCCGAATCAGGATTGCATTGATGATGATCGGGGCTGATAACGCTCGCCCCCCGCACTCCCCCAGATTGAAGACCATCCATGTCATTTCCGGAGCTTAGCGAGGCAGACGTCCGATCCATGATCCGCCTCGTAGGCGATGTTGCAGCGTCGCGTGGCGGTGCCGACGAGAAGCGCAGGGTGTTGATGGACGGGCTGATCCGGTTGGTGGATGCGCAGCGCTGGTTGTGGACGCTCTCCTCGCGCGAGGGGATCAAGCCGGGCAAGCGGCCGGTGTACACGGCGGTTTCCCACGGGGGCTTCGAAGATGGCCAGTTTCCGAAATTGTTAAAGGCCATCGATGATCCGGGAAGTTGGGGGATCTTCCACGGGATCACGAGGGAGATAAGGCAGCGGGAGCAGCATTTGACATGGACGCGCCGCCAGATGGACGCCGAAGATCATTTTTCCCGCGACGGTGTCAGGGAACTCTGGCATGCGGCGGGAGTGGGGGATTTGATGATTTCCGCCTGTCCGCTTCCCAATGGCGAACTGAGTGCCGTCGGCATCTACCGGCAGGTGGGAGAGGACCACTTCGACAGCAGGGCCGCGCGGATGGCGCACATTGTATTGGCGGAGGTTCCCTGGCTGCACGAGACGGCCTGGACCGAGCAGAAGAAGGCCCTGCTGCCCAGCCTCTCGCCGCGCCGCAGGAACGTGCTGAACCTGGTCTTGGAGGGGCACTCGCGGAAGGAAATGGCGGCCTCGCTCGGGATTTCGGTCCACACGCTGGACGGATATGTAAAAGACATCTTCCGTCACTTTCGCGTGCATTCGCAAGCGGAGCTGATCGCACGTTTCCGCTCCGGGAGTTGAAAATACCCCCTAATCCGGGGACTAGTCTTTAAGACGCATTCCCTCCAAGGTATTTGCGTCAACTTTTGGTGTGTGGGACTCCCGGGACAGGAGATCCAAGCCAGCCAGATGTCCCGTCGTCGCGTCGCCTTGTCGCCGGATCGCTCATGATGCGGAGGCTTTTCAGACGCGACGGCGGGCAACTCGCCGGGGGAGGCGGAGGCAGAATCGCGGGGTAGCTCGCGGGCTCGGGCTTTGAGGCGCAGTCCCTTCGGGGCATTGGAGAAAGAGCCGGCGGAAAAAGGAATGGGTCTCCGTCAGGTTTGCCGACCGGTTCCAGAGCAGGAGATCAACCGCGGATGAACGGGATGAACGCGGATGGAGAAGATCCCGACCCGAGTTTGGAACCGGGATCGATGGGATGGATGGGATAGGACCGGATGCCGGAGAGAAAGCGGTTGGGACGGGCGGGTGATCTGAAGATCTTGCCGTTGGCCGTATCCATCAGGTTCCTGTGCGGTTGAGATCCTTCAGCAAATCTGACGAGAGCCAAAAGAATGACGGGCAGGTCAGGGGGCGGCGGGCGCTTCCTTGCGGGAGAACTCGGCGGTGCTGCTCAGGTACCAGATGGCCGCGCCGGTGCCGACGACCGCGACCAGGATAAGGAGGGTGAGCAGGAGGCCGAGGCAGGATTTCATCGTGAAGCGCTGGACGGGGAGTGTTCAGTTTTCGTTCCGCACGGCAAGGCAAGTCCTGCGGAGGGAGGAGATTGGGGCCCGATGGGCTGGGGAAGACTTATCCGCCCTCCGGAGGATGGCGATCACCCTCCGACAGCGGAGCGGTCGGCTACTCTGCGGGCTTAAGGAGGAGGAGGGCGGCGTAAGCGCCGTCGGTGCCGTCGCGATGGGGAAGGGCCTGGCGGAATCCGGCGAGCTCAAGTTCCGGGTGATCGGCCAGCAGGGCCGCGATCAGGGATTCGTTTTCCTCGGATTCGATCGAGCAGGTCGAGTACACGATCCGCCCGCCGGGTTTGAGGCAGGGCAGGGCGTTTTCGATGATGGAGCGCTGGAGCTTGGTCAGTTCGATGATATCGGAGTTGCGCAGGCGCCAGCGGACGTCCACGCGGCGGCGGAAGACGCCGGTATTCGAGCAGGGCACGTCGAGCAGGATGGCGTCGAAGGCGCGGTGCCACTTCTCCGGGGCGGGAGTGGCCCAGTCGTGGACTTCGATCAGGGCATCGCCGCAGTGGAGGCGTTCAAGGTTCTCCTTCAGGCGCGGCAGGCGCTTTTCGTTGGAATCGGTGCAGGTGAGGCTGGCCGCGCCGCGCTGGGCGGCGGCGATGAGGAAGGCCTTTCCGCCGGGGGCGGCGCAGGCATCGAGAATCCGTTCGCCCGGGCGCGGGTCGAGAAGGTCCACGGAGTGCCGGGTGGCCGGGTCCTGGATATAGATCGCGCCTTTCTTGAGCAGTTCGCCGGGGACCTGGCCTTCAATCCGGATGAAGCCCTCGGGCAGTTCCTCGATTTCGCCGTCTTCGGTGGTTGGCGGGGCGGGAAGTTCCACCGGTCCGGCGAGCGGATTGACCCGCGCGTAAACCGGTGCCGGCTCGTTGTTGAAGGCCATCAGGGTGATGGCATCCTGCTTGCCGAAGGACTTCCGCCAGCGCTTGTAGAGCCAGTCGGGGTGGGAGTAGAGGACCTCGGGCGGCAGGGAATCGAGGTCGAAGAGCTTCTTCTTCGAGGAAGCCGCGCGGCGCATCACGGCATTGATCAGGCCGCGGGCCCCGCTTTTGCCGAGTTCAACCGTTTCGAAGACCGCGGCGTGGTCGGGCAATTGAAGGATGAGGAGTTGGCAGAGGCCGACGCGAAGGATGTCGCGGGTTTCATCGTCGAGCTTCCCCTTGCGGAGCTCGCCGATCCAGTGGTCGAGCAGGCGGAGATTCCGCAGCACGCCGAGGACGATTGCGTTCAGCAGGGCGCGGTCGGCGGAGGAGAGGCTGTTCCGCGAGGCGTGGCGCTCGATCAGGTTTTCGGCATACGCGTGCCCTTTGCTCCAGGCGCGGAGGATCGAGACGGCGGCACGGCGCGGGGATTTCATGATTTACGAGAAGCAAGATGCCAGAGACCGGAGGAGAGGCGCGGGAAGGGGAGAAAAGGCGGGTTAGGTCTTCCATTCAAGACTTCTGTCCGGCCAATGCGGTGAGGATCCTAAAGTTGGGCGGAAGGCGTCACCCATGTCCGCATACACCTCTTACCTATGTCCCCGCCCGTTCGGGACTCATTCTTGATGGGGGTCGCGGGCGGGTGTGATGGCGGGCCGCCGTAAGCCGGACGTCTCGGAGAGACGTCCCTGCCTAAGAAAAAAGAGGCGCGGGCATTTCGCCCGTGCCTCTTTTGGTTCAAGTTTTTCGTCACGAAGTCTCAGCGCCCAATCGAATAATACTCCAGCCCGGCCGCCTTGGCGTCCTTCGGGTCGATCAGGTTGCGGCCGTCGAAGACGAGCGGGGTGCGCAGGCGCTTCTTGATCTCGCCGAGGTCGGCCTTGGCGAAGGCGGGCCATTCGGTGCCGATCACCAGGGCATCCGCGCCGTCGAGGGTGGCATACATGTCCTCGTGATAGCTGATATCGCCGTTGAGCTCGCCGAACTTCTGGGCGGTGCCGAGGGCTTCCGGGTCGGTGGCGGCGACGGTGGCGCCTTCCTTGAGCATCTTCTGGGCGAGCTTGATGGCGACGGACTCGCGGACGTC
>CBFGPU010000185.1:0-5987 GCA_965650715.1 uncultured Haloferula sp.
ATAGAAGGTCCGCGCGTAGCGGAGCGGGTGCCTCACGACATAGAGCCGCAGGAGATACTCGATCGTGAAAATCACGGTGAAAGTCCATTCCGCGGCCCGCAGCGGGGTCGAGTATTTGGCCGCGATCTCCGGCACGCTTTCGAGGATCACCGCGAGCACGCTCAGGCTGATGAGCCAGAGGAGGATCACGTCGAAGCGCCGTCCCGCGGGCGTTTCGGCTTCGAAGATGATTTCCCGCAGGCGTTCCCGTGCGTGCGAGTGGCGGATCCCGTCGTCGGACATGGGAAGACGCTGACGCAGTTATGAAGAAATGGCACGCGGGAAGAGCAATCGTTGACCGCGGGCCGCAGAGCGGCGAAGACTGAGACGCGCAACTTGGTCCATGAGCGAAGAGGAGATCCCCGCGAAGAAAAGGAGGCCGCGCCGGCTGGGGCGGAAGCTCCTGGTGGCGTTCCTGATCGTGCTCGCCCTCGCCGCGTGGTTGAACGGGCCGGGGTGGCGCTGGCTGGGAAGGATCGGCATCGAACGGGCCCTGACGAGTTCGGAGATCAAGGCCGACTTCACGCTTGCCGGCACCCTGCTAGGCGGTGTCCGGGTGGAAAAGCTCTCCCTCAGCGGCGGGGCCATCCGGAAGCTGGAGATCGATGCCGTGGAGCCGCTCTACAAGATCACCCGGGTGGTCCGCGGCGAGATCCAAGGAATCAAAGTGGAGAAGATCAACGCGGTGATCGACCTGGCGGCGACGACGCCGAGGGATCCATCCGAGCCGGAAAAGCCATTCGATCCGGTCGCCTTGGCGGAGTCCCTGCGGAAGGCCCGGAAGCTATTGCTGCCGATGGATCTGGGAGCGGCGGACCTCAAGCTCCAGATCGTCAAAGGCGACGAGCCGATCGTCTCGCTCGATACGAGCCAGTTCAGCCACGCTCCGGGTAGCGACGAGTTCCGTCTCGAGTTGGGAACCCTCGAGGCTGGCACGGGCCACGCGTTCGCCGCCCAGAATTCGGTGATCCGTTGGACGGAAGAGAGCCTCTCCCTCGACCGCTTCGAACTCTCGCCGCGGATGGGGGTCAGCAACCTGTTCATCGGCTTCCCCTCAACCGGAGGACTGTCCGCCTCAGGCATCGCCCGGATCGAGGATTCACGGATGGTTCTCGAGGGAACCACCACCAGCGCGAAGCTGCGGATGGAGGGTGAACCGCTGCCACTGGAACATGCGGCGAGCAACTTCGCGGTCGGCCTGCCGGTCACTGCAACCCTCCGCAGCCTGGAGGCGGAGATCTCCGGCATCGACCGGACGCCCGACCAATGGCAAGCCCGCACCCGGGCGGAACTGGTGGATTTCGTTTACGAGGATTGGAAGGCTGACACACTAACAGTGACCGCGACCAAGGATGGCAGCACGGCGAGGGCGACCTGGTCCCTCGCCGCGCTCGATTCCCGCGCCGAGGTGCAGGCGGAGCTCCGCTGGCGCGACCTGGCCGCCGGGATCTGGCATGACTTCGAGGGCAATGCGAAGGTTACCATCCCGCAGCTCGCGCCGCTTTATGGGACCTTGAAGAACAAGCTGCGCTTCGCCCCTCCCGAAGCCCCTCCCCTGCCCCCCTCCTCGCTCGGGATCGAGGCGAAGATCGATTCCGGGGCGGAAGGGATTCGCAGCGCGGAGGCCAGGTGGCTGCTCTCCGCCGAGAAGGATGCGCCCTCGCTGGCGGGCGAAACCCGCTGGACGCCCGATGGCAAGCTCACGGGGACCCTGGGTTCGGACGCCCTTCGTGCCACTTACACCTTGGACCTCGAGGCGAAGACCTACGAAGCCACCGCCGATCTCCAAGGCTTCCGCCCGGAACGCTTCGCCCCCTGGGCTTCCGCCGCTGGCGTCACTTTGCCGACCGGGATGAACGCCGATCTCAAGTGGAGCGGCAACGGCGTCTTCGGCCCCGAGCCCCATCGCGGCACCTTTGATGTCCCGTCCTTCGAGTGGGTGCGGGAGGATGTCCCGCCGCTGATCCTGCGGGCCCAAGGCGACTATGCCTGGCCGCAAAAAGTCAATCTGGAGAGCCTCACCGCGATCGCCCAAGGCCAGACGATCCAAGCGAAGGCCAGCCTCGCCGACCGGGTGTTGAAGATCCCGAGACTCGAATGGAAGGACGGCGAATCCCGTCTGGTGGGAGGCCAAGCCGAGATCCCGGTCCCGGAGAAGACCGGCAGCTTGAGGGATTTCCTCCGCCAAACCGAACCGATCAACGTCTTTCTCGAATCGGAGTGGATCGACAACGCCCGCTTGGCCGCCTGGCTGCCAGAGAAGAAATCCCCGCTGGCCGGAGGCAGCGGGCGCGTGAGGCTGGTGATCACGGGGACGCCCGCCGTGCCGAAGGTGGAGCTTGAGACCGAACTCAAGGGGCTGCGCGTGCCCGACCAACCCGACGTCCCGGTGACCGATGCCGTGGTTTCCCTCGACGGGGCAGGAGGCGAACTGGTGTTGGCCGGGGAGATCCGACCCGCCTCGTATCCGCCGGTCACGCTTTCCGGGAAGATGCCCTTCAAGCCCGGGATATGGGCGGACCATCCGGGAAGCGTGCTGGAGGAGAAATTCGAAGCCCGTGCGAACATCCCGCGGCTGGACCTGGCCAGCTTCCAGAAGCTGGTGCCGAACGCCAGCACCCTGCAGGGCGCGGTGGAGGGCCACTTCAGCGCGGGCGGCACCATCGGGAAGCCCGATCTCAGCGGTGAACTCCGGCTCAGCGGGGGTGCCTTCGCTTTGAAGGACTCCGAGGTCCCGCCGGTGAGCGGCGCCTCCGCGGTGTTGCAGTTGAAAGGCAAGGAGGTGCTTCTCGATTCCCTCGCACTGGAACTCGCCGCCGGGAAGGTGAGCGGCGAGGGAGCGGTGAACCTTGCCGATGCCGCCAAGCCGGTTTTCAACCTGGCGATCAAGGGAAGCTCGCTCCCCCTGAAGCGCGACGAATCGATGATCGTGCGCGCCGATGCCGATCTAACACTGCGGGGCGACCTGCAGAACGCGACCATCGCCGGGACGGTCGATATCGTGGACAGCCTTTTCTACCGGGACTTCGAGATCCTGCCGGTGCGGATGCCTTTCAACGCGCCTTCCCGGCCCAAGCTTCCGGCGATCGATCCCGAGGAAAAGACGGAGGCCATGCCCGAGCCCTTCCGCAACTGGGCGCTCGACGTGCGCATCCGCACCCGGGATCCGCTGCTGATCCGTGGCAACCTGGCCAACGGGATCGCGGTCGCGGACGTGCGCTTCGGCGGCACGCTCGGCAATATCCAGCCCCAAGGGAACGCGATTATCGGCAACGCCACCGCCCGCCTGCCCTTCAGCACGCTGAAGGTGGACAACGGCGCGGTGGTCTTCACTCCCGCCGGTGGACTTAATCCCGAGCTCAACATCCGCGGCACCTCGACCGTGGGCCGCTACGAGATCAACATCTACTTCTACGGTCCGGTGAACGCGCCGAAGACCGCGCTGACCTCCGATCCGCCGCTGCCGGAAAGCGAGATCATGACGCTGCTTGCCACCGGCACCACCTCCGACGGGCTGGAAGGCGGGCAAGCGGCGACATTGAAGGCGGCGCAGCTTCTCGTCGAGGAGTGGCGGAAGGGTCGCCTGCCCTACGCCGAGCAGGTGTCGAAGGTGCTCGAGGTGATCAACCGCGTGGATGTCCGGATCGGCGAGGACGATCCGTTGACCGGCAAGCGTCTCAATTCCGCCACCATCGAGTTGCACGACCGCTGGTACGTCAGCGGTTCGGTGGACAAGCAAAGCAACACCCGCGTGCTCGGCGCATTCGTGATCCGGTTCAAATGAGGAGAGACAAAAGATCGGAAGACCACGGACGGAAGACCGGAAGGCATCGCCATCTGGCTCCCGTCTTCTGTCTATTGTCTTCAGGTCTCCTATCTGCCGCCGACCTCCGGGTGGAGGGCCTGCACTCGATGAAGGAATCCGAGGTTCTCGACCTACTCGGCGACCGGCTCGAGCACGTGAAGTCCAAGCCGCCCTCGGCCGCGCGTGCGAGCGACGCGGCATTCCTGTTAGAGACGCTGATGAAGCGCCAGGGATTCCAGCAACCCGATGTGAAAGCGGAGATTTCGGGCAACACGATCCGGCTGCTGGTGAACGAGGGCCCGCGCCTGAGCATCGGCTCGGTGAACGTGCCGGGCTTCGAGGAAGAAGATCAGGTCCGGCTGTCGCGGCTCTTCAAACTGCCGGGGCAGGAGCGGGTTCTCCGGCCCGGGCAGGATCCGCCTTTCCGCGAGAGCGACGTGCCCGAGGGTCTGAAGCTCGTGGAAGCCGACTTCCGTTCGCGGGGTTACTGGCAGGCGGAGGCGAAGGTCGGGAAGCGCGGGGTGACGCCCGGGACCGGCGAACTCGCATTCGTGATCCGGGTCGATCCGGGCCGCTTGCATCATCTGGGCGCGCCGCGTTTCGACGGGGCTCCGCCCGAGCTGTTAGAGAGTCTTCGCGCGAAGGCCCGGCCTCATGTCGGCAAGGTGGCCGATACGGATCTGCTGACGACCTTGCGCGGCGAAATCGAGGGCATCTTCCGGGCGACGGGCTATCCGCTCGAGACTTTCAAGATGAACCGTATCCTCGAAAACGGGATCCTCACGCCGCGGTTTATCATCCAGTTCGGCACGCGCCGGAAGCTGGGCGAGGTGATCGTGAAAGGTGCCGAGAAGACAAAGACCGAGCGGATCACCAAGCGCTTCGACGACCTCCGCGACGATTGGTTCGATGCGGAGGCCTTCGACAAGCGCCTGAAGAAAGTTCTCGCGACCGGTGCCTTTTCGTCCGTCCGCGTCGAAAATACGACCGATGAATCCGGGATGCTCGATGCCACGCTCCACGTGGTGGAGGGCAAGGCTCGCGGGGCTTCCGCTTACGGCGGCTTCGGCAGCTACGAGGGTGCGATCCTGGGCCTGAAATACCATGACCGAAATCTGTTAGGGAACCTTTGGAACTTCAGCACCGGCCTGGAAGTCAGTTCGCGCGGCGTGTTGGGCGACATCCGGCTCTCGGATCCCTGGCTCTTCGATACCGAGACCTACTTGGGACTCCGCCTATTCTCCGTGACCCGCGCGCTCGAAGGGTACGAGAAATTCGAAACCGGTCTGTCCGCGGAGTTCTCGCGCGACGACCTCGGCGAACACATCGATGCCAGCATCCTCTTCGGCACCTCGATCGTGAACATCAGCGAGGACGGCATCCCGCGCGACCAGCTAGGCGAGACGATTTACACGCACAACTATGTCCGTGCGGATGTCGGCTACGACAGGCGCGACGATCCCGTTTCGCCGACGCGAGGCTATCATGTGAACGCCTTGCTTGAAGCGGGCTTCATCGCTGCCGACGAGAACTCGAACTACGTGCGCTTCGACACCAATGCGGGCGGTTACATCCCGGTCGGCAAGAAGGGTCAGGTCAATCTGGGCGCGCGCGCCGGCATGCTCTTTCCTTCCTCCGGAGCCGCGGAGTTTCCGATCGACCTGCGCCTCTTCACCGGCGGTGCGGACACCGTGCGCTCGTACCGCTTCAACGAACTCGGTCCCCGCACGCGCAGCAACGATCCGCTGGGCGGGGAGACCTACTGGGTCACGAACGCCGAGTACGTGCATGTCCTCTTCGGCCCGCTCAAGGGCGTCGGCTTCGTCGATGCCGGGCACCTCTCGGCGATTGGCAACGGCTTCGATTTCGCCTCGCCGGAAGTCGCCGCGGGACTCGGCATCCGCATCGACCTGCCGGTCGGGCCGATCCGCCTGGAATACGGTCACAATCTCACGCAGGACCTCGGCGAGCCATCGGGCACTTGGCACTTCGCCATCGGAACGGCGTTCTGAAGACGCGAACCGCCGCCCCGGCCTCGCGACCGGGACGGCGGGACGAATCCCCATCCAATGAAACCTTTGCCGGTGGCTCAGTCGATCTTCACTTCGATCTGACGCGGCTTGGCCTTTTCAAGCTTGGCCAC
>CBFGPU010000186.1:0-5982 GCA_965650715.1 uncultured Haloferula sp.
CACCGTCGAGCAAGCGGTTGCCGACGCCAACCTCGTCCTCCTCTACCTGAAGGACAGCGCCGCCGTGCGCGAGGTCGCCTTAAAAGTCCTCGCCCAGCCCTTCGAGGGACGCCTTCTCGTCAATCACTCGACCATCGACCTTGCCACCACCCAATGGCTTGCCTCCGAATGCGCCGCAAAGGGCGTCGTCTTCCTCGATTGCCCTTTCACCGGCAGCCGTGAAGCCGCTGCGGGCGCAGGACTCGTTTACTACGCCGGTGGCCCTGCCGAATGGATCGACAAGGTTGAGCCGGTCCTCCTGAAAAGCGGCAAGGCCGTGCTGCGCTGCGGCGAGGCCGGGACGGCCACCATCATGAAGCTCGTCACCAACCTGATCTCGGCCTGCACCGTACAGGCCTTGGCCGAGGCATTGGCGACCGCCACCTGCCACGGCATCTCACCCGCCGCTCTCACCCAAGCCGTGGGCATGAATGCCTCCGGTTCCGTCCTCGCCGCCATGAAATTGCCCACGATGGCCACGGGCGATTTCGACACCCACTTCTCGCTGGCGAACATGCTCAAGGACAGCCGCTACGTCCTCGACCTCGCCGCCGGAGCCGGTCTCGATACCCCCGCCATCCGCGCCGTCTCCGCCCGCATGGCCGAACTCTGCGAACAAGGCCTCGCGGAAAAAGACTACTCCGCCCTCGCCGCCCCTTACCTCAAGGCATGATCCCGGATCCGACAATCCGCGCCGAACCTATCGTCACCGCGGCGATCCCATCGGACAAACTTCGACTCATATGAGCCGCGCTCTCCCGCTTGGCCGCCGCGCCCTCTTCTCCTTTCACGGCCCGGACGCCGTCCGCTACCTCAACGGCCAGCTCACCCAGGACGTCCGCAATCTCGCCGACGCCGCGCTACCCGCCTGCGTCACCGATGCCAAAGGCCGTCTCCAGGCCTTCGTCCACGTCTTCCGCGGCTCCGGCGATTCCATCTGGCTCGAAGCCCCCGTGGAACTCGAAGACGAACTCGAAACCCGCCTCGGCCGCTACCTCATCGCCGACGATGCCGAGATGGAAAACCTCTCCCAGGAGTGGAGCCTCTACCACCTCGTCGAAACCCCCGAGCCTTCCTCCGGCCTCACCCGCCGCGCCAACCGCCTCGGCAGTGAAGGCTACGACCTCTGGCTTCCCGCCACCGAAACCTGCTCCATTCCCCCCTTGTCCGATGACGAAGCCGAAGCACTCCGCATCGCCGCCAGGATCCCCGCGTGGGGCAAGGAACTCACTCCCGGCATCCTCCCCCCGGAAGCCGGCTTGGACCGCAGCGCCATCTCCTATCACAAAGGCTGCTACATCGGCCAAGAGGTCCTCTCCCGCATCAAGACCGCCGGGAAAGTAAACCGCCGCCTCACCCCCTTCCTCGTCGAAGAAGGCGCCAAATCCGGCGATTCCCTGCTGACCACCGAAGGCAAGGAAGCTGGCATTCTAACCAGCGTCTCGCCCCTCCCGGACAAAGCCACCCTCCGCTTCCCCGCCCTCGGCTACCTCGAGAAATCCGCCTTCGGGGCAGGAGAGTTCTCCGCCAACGGCAAGCAAGCCGTCGCCCTCTAGCTCCGGGACGCATCTGCCTCCCGCAGCCTCCGGTAAACCGCGCCGGGGATCTTGTTGAAGCGCGCGGCGTGCCTGCGTCCATGGGCAGGGTGCTGCGCGCCCTCGCGCGGCCCGTCCCGGATGGAAGCGCTTGCCCTGCTTGTTCCCTCTGTCGCGGCCGAAAGGGGAACAAAGTCCCGGCAAAGCCAGCCTTCTCCTCCCGCCCTTGAAAAAATCTCCCTTCCCAAAATCCCGGAACAAACCCCCGCGATCCTTCTCCCACCCCTCGTCCTCGCCCCGCCGGCATTTTTTCCCTGCCCAATCTCCGGAAACGCCTACTCTTCCATCCCATACGCCATGAAAACCTTCACCCTCAACGTCAACGGCCGGGCTCGCCAGGCGGAGGTCGCCGAAGACACCCCGCTACTCTGGGTCCTCCGCGATCACCTCGACCTCGTCGGCGCGAAATTCGGCTGCGGCATGGCCCTCTGCGGCGCTTGCACTGTCCATGTCGATGGCCAGGCAGTCCGCTCCTGCACGCTCCCCGTTTCCGCCGTCGGTGACAAGGAGGTCACTACTATCGAAGGCCTCGCGCAGGACGGTAAACTCACCGCCCTCCAGCAGGTCTGGTGCGATCTCGATGTCGCCCAGTGCGGCTACTGCCAAGCCGGCCAGATCATGTGCGCCGCCGCCCTCCTCAAAGAGAAGCCCAAGCCCACCGATGCCGACATCGACGCCGCCATGTCCGGCAACCTCTGCCGCTGCGCCACCTACTCCCGCATCCGCCAAGCCATCCACACCGCCGCCGACCAATGAGTGCCACCCTCGATTCCCTCGACCGCCGCGGCTTCTTCCGCATCAGCGCCCTCGCCGGCGGCGGCTTCTTCCTCGGCTCTTTCCCCGCGAATGCCGCCGACGCCGCGTCCGGGGCCTTCTCGCCGAACGCTTACCTCCGCATCACCCCGGAAGGCGCGGTCACCATCTTCGCCAAGAACCCCGAAGTCGGCCAGGGCATCAAGACCTCGCTCCCGATGATCGTCGCCGAGGAACTCGAGATCCCTTGGGAAAAGGTCACCGTCGAACAAGCCCCGGTGAACGAGAAAGCCTACGGCCGCCAGGTCGCCGGTGGCAGCATGTCCACCCCCACGAACTACGATAAGCACCGTAAGATGGGTGCCATCGCCCGCACCATGCTGGTCGAAGCCGCCTCGAAGGAATGGGATGTCCCCGCCTCCGAGTGCGAGGCCGTCGCCGGCGAGGTGGTCCACAAGTCCAGCGGCAAGAAACTCTCCTACGGTGCCCTCGCCACCGCCGCCTCGAAGCTCCCCGTCCCCGACGAGAACTCGGTCGCTCTCAAGAAGGTCGCGGACTTCAAGCTCCTCGGCAAGCGCATCGGCGGCGTGGACAATCCCAAGATCGTCACCGGCCAGCCGCTCTTCGGCATCGACCAGAAACCGCCCGGCCTCAAGTACGCCAGCTACGTCCGCTGCCCCGTCTTCACCGGCAAGGTGAAGGAAGCCAACCTCGACGAGATCAAGAAGCTCCCCGGCGTGACCGATGCCTTCGTCATCGAGGGCACCGGCGACCACTACGGCCTGCTGCCGGGCATCGCCATCATCGGCGTCGATACCTGGTCGACCTTCAAGGCCGCGAAAGCCCTCAAGGTCGAATGGGATTCCGATGCCAGGGAAAGCTTCACCGCCCATGCCGCGAAGGCCGCGGAGGTGATGAAGGAAGGCAAGGCCGCCAGCGAGATCCGCAAGACCGGCGAACCTTCCTTCCCCGACGACGGCAAAACCGTCGAGGGCACCTACCACTACCCGCACCTGTCCCACGCTAACCTCGAACCCCAGAATTGCACCGCCGTCTTCAAGGACGGTGCCGTCGAGATCTGGGCACCCACCCAGAACCCCGGCGGAGCCCTCGATGGCATCGCGAAGGCACTCAAGATTGGCAAGGACAAGATCACCATCCACATGACCCGCATCGGCGGCGGCTTCGGCCGACGCCTCATGGGCGACTTCATGATCGAGTGCGCCGCCATCGCCCAGAAGCTGGAAGGCACGCCGGTCAAGGTCACCTGGACCCGCGAGCAGGATCTCGCCCACGACTACTACCGCGCCGGCGGCTGGCACCACTTCCGCGGCCGCCTCGATGACTCCGGCAAGCTCGCCACCTGGGCCGACCATTTCGTGACCTTCGGCCTCAACAGCGACGAACGCACCGGCAACGGCGCCGACCTCGGCGGCGACGAATTCCCCAGCCGCTTCGTCCCGAACCTCCTTCTCGAACGCACCATCTTCCCCAGCAATACCCCGCTCGGCTGGTGGCGCGCGCCCGGCTCCTGCGCCCTCGCCTGGGCGATCCAGAGCTTCATCGACGAGATGGCGCACGCCGCCAAGAAGGATCCGCTCGAGTTCCGCTTGGAGCTCTTGGGCGACGACCGCGAAGTCCCCGCCAGCGGCGGCCGCGGTACGCCCTACAATGCCACCCGCATGAAAGGCGTCCTCCGCCTCGTCGCCGAGAAGTCCGGCTGGGGCGAGAAGCTCGAATCCGGACGGGGCAGGGGAATCGCCTTCCACTTCAGCCATCTCGGCTACGTCGCTGTCGTCGCCGATGTCACGGTCAGCAAGGACGGCAAGCTCAAGGTCAACAAGCTCAGCGCCGCCTGTGATGTCGGTCCCATCATGAACCTCAGCGGAGCCGAGAACCAGGTCCAGGGCTCCATGATCGACGGCCTCAGCGCCGCCTGGTTCCAGGAAATCCTCGTCGAGAACGGAGCCGTCCAGCAGACGAACTTCCACGAATACCCGCTCCTCACCATCAAGGACGCCCCGCAAGTCGAAGTCCATTTCGCCAAGTCCGACTTCCCGCCCACCGGCCTCGGCGAACCCGCCCTGCCACCCACCGCTCCCGCCATCACCAACGCGATCTTCGCGGCCACCGGCAAACGCATCCGCACCTTGCCGCTTGTGAAACAGGATCTAAGCTGGGGATGAAAAGGGGTCAGTGGCCAGGGGTCGGGGGCCAAGGATTCTCTGACCGCGAAGCGCACTCCGGTTTGAAAATTAGTGCTTAGTAATTAGCAATTCAGACCAATGAGCGACTGGCCCTTCCTCTTCGACTTCGCCCGAAAACACTCCGGCGGAAGACTCGCCCTCGCCACCCTCGTCGCCCGCGAAGGCTCCAGCTACCGCCAACCCGGCGCCCGCATGCTCATCGCCGCCGGTGGCACTTTCACCGGCTCCCTCAGTGGCGGCTGCCTTGAGGAAGGCATCGCCCGCACTGCCCGCCGAGTTCTCGAAACCGGCACCCCGGAGCGCATCGCGATCGACACCCGCCCGCACTTCGGCTGCCCCGGCAAACTCCACATCCTCATCGAAGCCCTCGATCCGGCTCTTCCCGCCACGATCGAGTCCACCCTCCGCACCCGTCAATCCCTCGCCCTCGTCACCGGCCCCTCCGGCACCCGCATCGACTCGAAGGCCACCCCCGGCGAACTCCTCGAGAAAGTCGCCCCGCCGCCCCGCCTCGTCGTCGTCGGCTGGACCCCGGACATCGATCCCGTCCTCGCCTTCGCCGCCTCCCTCGGCTGGGAGCGCCACCGAGTCCTGCGTGACGCCCGCATGCTCCCCGAGACTCCCAGCGTCGCCGGGGAATCCGTCGTCTCGCTCGCTTCGCCGGACTTCACCGCCACCTTCCGCCCCGATCCGCTCACCGCCGTTCTGGTGATGACCCATCATCTCGCCACCGACCTCGCCTTTCTCCGCGAGATCCTGCCCGCGGGCTACGGCTACCTCGGCCTCCTCGGCTCCCGCCGCCGCCGCGAAACCCTCCTTGCCGAACTCGGCTCGCTCGGCCTGCTCGAAGACCCCGCGATCACCGACCGCTTCCACGCTCCCGTCGGCCTCGACCTCGGCGGCCACCATCCCGCCACCATCGCCCTCGCCATCGTCGCCGAGATCCAAGCCGTTCTCGCCGGTGCCTCCGGCGGCTTCCTCCGCGACCGCAGCGGCACGATCCATCCCGAGGCGCTCCCCGTGTGAACACTGGAGCCATCATCCTCGCCGCCGGCCAGGCCAGCCGCTTCGGCTCCCCCAAGCAACTCCTGGAATGGGAAGGCCGCTCCCTCCTGGACCGCGCCTGCCTCACCGCCTTGGAAGCGGGTTGCCGCCCCGTCCTCCGCGTCCTCGGCGCGCATTCCGATAAAGTACTGCAAACATCGTACTTGGACGGCGTCGAAACCCTGGTGCATTCCCGCTGGCAGGAAGGCATGGGGAGCTCCCTCGCCGCCGGCGTCACCCGTCTCCTCGAACTCGCCCCGGACCTCGACTCCCTCTTCATCCTCCTCCCCGACCAACCCCTCGTCACCCCCGATCTCCGCCGCCTCTATCACCAGAAAAAAGGC
>CBFGPU010000187.1:0-5964 GCA_965650715.1 uncultured Haloferula sp.
ATTGAAGGAACGTGTGCTATCGTTCTCCGTCAGGGCGCGGGGTAAGGAGCGGGGAGTGGCTTGCGAGATGATGGGAGACTTGGTGCGGGATCTGCCGCAGCAGATCGCCAACGCGGCGAGGTTCACGAAGACCGAACTCGCTGGAATAGGCTTAAAAACCTACGACGTGGTTAACCTCGGTAACCACTATTTCGACGGCAAGCACCTCTGGCCTGTCGTGCGGCAAGTTTTCAAAGGGACAGGCGGTGAGGTGATTGGCGAAGAGGTCCCAAGAAAGAAATTCTCCGTCAGTCTGGACGCGACAAGAGGTGATGCAGCGTTACTCTTCACTCAGCACGGGGGTGGCGGAGGCTTTCGCCTGGCGATTCCCGCGTTGAAGGAATTGGTGTCTGACGACGAGGTGAAACGCCTGTCCGCATTGGACCGTCTCCGAAAAAATTTGGACAGGAGCGCAGACGAGGCATCGCTGCAGTTTCCGGTGATTGCCGCGATGAAGAGAGTGGATCTGCGGATGCGGGCAGTGATGGATTTGCGGCGCAATTCGTTTGCCAATCAGATCAGAGACCTTGTTGAACAGATCCATCGCGAGCGTCGGTTTGGTCTGGATCTTGCCCGACCTCGGGGCCTGGTTTCCTCGCTTACTCATTTGAGACTTCCCCGGAAGATCGACGACGGAGAGTTGCCGTCCGTCTTGAATGAAGCCGCCCGTGCGCTCGTTCGAGACGAGGGCTTCCAGGAAGCTTTGGAAAGGGTGGCGAGTTTGCCTGTAGCGCTGCCGGATTCTCTTCAAGAGGCCTTTGAACTTCTTTCCTCAGACGATCGTGCCGAGGCGCTGGAGAAGTTCAGGTCAACGCTGGCGTCGCCGCTGCTTCGTTTCCATGCCGCGATCCTGTTTCTTAAGGGAAATCATGAGGAGGCGGAGTGGGCGGTGAACGTCCTTGTGGAGTTGCTTAAGGAAGGGATGGAAGATCAGTGGCAACTCCTCCAAGCCATTCTGGCATGGACCTTGTCAGAACTGAGGTTGCTAGACGAGAAGCAGCCTTCTTCGAGGGCTGAGCTTCTGACAGCCGCATGGATTCATGCCGCCAGACTTCACCAGTTTCTTGTGGGGTCGCCAGACCCCAAAGGACTCGCCGGACTTTTTCGCCGGAACACATCCGTGCTTCCGGCTCGGATTTTCGAGAACGAAGATAAGGATGGCATCGATGTCGCCGATCCCCGGGTCTTTAGTCACCTGCGACTGATTGTAGCGGGAATCGCGGGCAGGTTGAGCGCCGCGGAATTGGCTGTCGGTCTCAAGCGGACCCTCAAGGAGGCGCTGAATGAAGCATGTTTCATTGGGGACTCGGGTATTGTGGCCGTCCCGCTCAGTCGAAACAGGGTTGGAATGTTGAACACTCTGCCGTCGTTCCTCTGGGACGTGAATTCGTCAGCTCTGGTCGATGTGCTCGGTCTGCCGGCAGCGGAGCAACTTTCAAATAAAGCAATTCTCGATCTGGTTGGCGAGACCTTGAATTCACTAGAAGCCGATTCCACCCGTCCGGAAACTTGGGTGATGCTGGCAGTGTATGTCGGGGTTGAGGGACCGTTGGACGGATTCCAACAACGAATTGCGAATCTCGTTGGGAATTTGGAGTTCGCTGCCTTGGCTAGTCACGAGATTGAGCAGCTTCGAGCCATTGCCCTCTTCGTATTTCGACAGCTAGCGAGATGCAAGATCGCCTTCGAAAGGCGTAGCTCTATGCTTCTGGAACTCGCGCGCGTGCTATTTGGGGCCGAGAAAAGCGATTTTACGGGCGAGATCGGGATTCTGTTGGGGAATTGCGCGCTGTTGGCATGTTACGCCGAAGGCAAGGCCCCGGAGTCAGCGAGGCGGTTTGCGGAATTGGTGGCCTCCCTCTGCGACGCTCATCCAATTGCCAGCGACACGCTGTTACGACCGTTCATGCGCATCTTGTTCCAGCAGCCAACGAATGTTCACGCGGTAATGTGGCGGAAGGCGGTTGACCTGAGGTGTTTGGCGCACCGGATGGAGGCGCTAGACGGCGCGGTTTAGCAACAGGTTGTGCTCGTTTTTCGGCCGAATTGTTGAACGCCCTCTCGCTTCCAATCTAGCAGCCTGTCGTCATCCCGACCCTTCGGCTTGGAACTCGCGGTAAACCCGTAGCAGCTCCGTCACGAGGATATCCTCGATGGTCATCCGGTCGTAGCAGGCGTTTTCGATGCTGAGGCCGGAGCAATTCGCATCGCTGATCGTCGCCCCGCTGAGGGAGACGTCTTCGAAGGAGGTGCCGGCGAGGCTGACGTCGTTGAAGCGTGCTCCGGAGAGATTGACGTCCTGGAAGCGGGCGTCGCTGAGATCCACGCTGGCGAACTCGGCACCCTTGAGGGAGGCGTTCTCGGTTCTGGTGTTCATGGCTGGAGGAAGGGACGAGCATTGCTAGCGGGTCCGGTGCCATTTTTCTAGATGCCATTTGCAGGGATCGACGGGATACATCGGTTTCCCGTAACATTCCGGCGTTGAGACAAGGACTGGTTATCTCCGATCTTCATTTGTTTTCCCTCCGTTCGAATGCGGAGGAACAGCTTCGCCGGATCAAGAGGCATCTGGAACGGATCGATACCCTGGTGCTGAACGGGGACACCTTCGATTTCCGCTGGAGCATGCATTCCTCCGAGAATGCCTCGGTCCGTGCCGCCCTGCTGTGGATGGAGCGCCTCGCGGTGCAGTTCGACGGGCGGAAGGTTCATTATATTTTCGGCAACCACGATTGCCTCCGGTCGTTCCGGAGCCGGATCGAGGACTTCGCCCGGCACAACCGCGTGGTGAGCGTTCACGAGGCGAGCATCCGCCTGGGGCGTTCGCTTTTCCTTCACGGCGATTGCGCCATTCCCCAGATGACCGGCGAGAAACTTGCGGTCTATCGGGAGGCATGGAGCAAGGATCGGCCCGCAGGGCCGGTGGGCAGCGGGCTCTATGCCATCGCGGCCTCGACCGGTGTCGGGAAGCTGCTTCATCAATACTGCTTCCCGCGCGAGGCGACAGTGAGGCGGGTGTCGCGCTATCTGGATGAAATGTCGCCGGAATGGCGGCATGGAACGAAAGATTGCTTCTTCGGCCATACCCACATGCCATTCCGCAACCATGTGGAGGAGGGGATCCACTTCCATAACACCGGCTCCGCGATCCGCGGGATGGGATTCCAGCCCTTGTTCTTCGAGTATTGATTGCGCGGCCGGGGGAGGCCTGTGAAAATTTCAAGCTCTAAACTCCAAGATCCAAGGAACAGCCTTGTCGGTCGGGCCGGTGTTCAGGCTCGGGCTTTTGATAGGGGCGCGATGGTCGTGCGGGGGAGATCCCGGATATCGCCGGTTAGAGAGCGCGGAGCATCTCCAGCGCCTCGTGAAGTTTCTCGCGGGGTTCCACGGAGGTCAGCCGCGGGAAGCGGCGGCCTTCGAGCATGATGTAGTCGCCGCCGCGCTGGAGCATCAGACGCTGGCCCTTGACCTCCACCGAGGACACGCCCTTGCCGGCGGCGATCAGGCGGATTCTTCCGACGACGATCAGATTCTCGGTCGGTTCAGGCAGCCTCCCGAAGCGGTCGCGCCAGCGGCGTTCCATCAGATCGAGGTCCTTCTCGACCATGGTTTCGGCGAGTTCGCGGTAGGCGCTCACGCGGAGTTGTGTCTCGCCGAGCCAGGCATTCGGCAGGTAGGCGGGGAGCAGGGGACCATCGCCGGAGCCGCGGGCGAACTCGGTTTCGGAAAAGGCGACGAAGTCGCTGCGGAAGCTCGCCTCGACGCGCGCCTTGGGTGTCTTGCCCTGGAGACGGTCCACCGATTGGCGCAGGAGCTGGCAGTAGAGGTCGAAGCCGACCGCCGCGATGTGACCGCTCTGCTTCGTGCCTAACAGATTGCCCGCGCCGCGGATCTCCAAGTCGCGCATGGCGATCTTGAAGCCCGAGCCGAGGGCGGTGTACTGCTTGATCGCATGGATGCGCTTCCGCGCATCGCCCGCGGTGATGAAGTCGCGCGGGAGGAGCAGGATCGCATAGGCCTTCTCTCCGGCGCGGCCGACGCGGCCGCGGAGCTGGTAGAGGTCGGCCAGCCCGAAGCGGTCGGCGCGGTCGATCAGGATGGTATTCGCATTCGGGATATCGATGCCGGTCTCGATGATGGTCGTGGCGAGCAGGATATCCGCCTCGCCGTGGACGAACTTCCGCATCACCACCTCCAGTTCGTCCTTCTCCATCTGCCCGTGGCCGACGAGAATGCGCGCTTCCGGGACCAGTTCCCCGAGCTTCTTGCGCATCATCTCGATGCTCTTCACCCGGTTGTGGAGGAAGAAGACCTGGCCGCCGCGCTTCATCTCGCGCTGGATCGCCTCGCGGATGATCCGCTCGTCGTACTGCACCACGCTGGTGTGCACCGGCACGCGGTTCGGCGGCGGGGTGTCGATCGTCGACATGTCGCGCGCACCCATCAGGGCCATGTAAAGGGTGCGCGGGATCGGTGTCGCGGAGAGGGTCATCACGTCGATGCTGCGGAAGAGCTCCTTGAACTTCTCCTTGTGCTTCACACCGAAGCGCTGCTCCTCATCCACCACGGCGAGGCCGAGGTTTTTGAAATGCACGTCGCCGGAGATCAGGCGATGCGTGCCGATCACGATGTCCACCGAGCCGTCGGCGAGGCCTTGGATGGTCTCGCGGACTTCCGAGGCGCTGCGGAAGCGGTTGAGCAGATCGATGCGAATCGGATAATCGCTCATGCGCTCGCGGAAGGTGCGCCAGTGCTGCTCGGCAAGAACGGTGGTCGGCACCAGCACGGCCACCTGCATCCCGCCGGTGGCGGCCTTGAAGGCGGCGCGGATGGCCACCTCGGTCTTGCCGAATCCGACGTCGCCGCAGATCAAGCGGTCCATCGGTTTGACCGATTCCATGTCGCGCTTCGACTGTTCGATCGCGCGGCGCTGGTCGTGGGTCTCGGTGAAGTGGAAGGAATTCTCGAACTCCCACATCCAGCGGGAATCGGGCGGGTGGGGGATACCGGGTTCGGCCTGGCGCTCGGCCTGCACGCGGAGAAGCTGGGCGGCGTAATCGAGGATCGATTTCTCGGCCGACTTGCGGATGTTCTTCCATGCCGCGCCGCCGAGCTTGTTGAGTTCGGGCGTCTTGCCACCGAGACCGACATACTTCGCCACCAGGTGCGCCTGATCGATGGGGACGGCGAGCAAGCCTCCCTGGCGATACTCGATGGAAATTTCCTCGCCGTTCTCACCGGGAGCAATGCCGCGGAAGCGTCCGATCCCGTACTCGTAGTGGACCACCAGATCCCCTTCCACGATGTCGTCGAGCGACGCGCGAGCGGTAAGCACGCGATGGCCGTCCTGGCGTGTGCGCTTGAGCGTGCCCGGAGTGCGGTAGCGCCCGAAGAGTTCGCTGGAAGAGAGCACCGCCATGCGTGCGGCGGGGACCGTGAAGCCCTGCACCAATTCCCCGCGCAGCCGGACCAGATCCGCGATGGCATCCTGGCCCGCCAGTTCGATGAAGCGGTCCTCTTCGCCCTTGTTCGAGAAGACCATGCCGATTTTCCAATCCTGCGCCCGCCATTCGTCGAGCTGGCCGAAGAATCCCTGCCGCCGCGATTGCTCGAGGACGAAGTCACCGGCCTCGAAGCTGCCCAGCGGGCTTCCGAAACAGGCGGTGGAGAAGTCCTCCTCGCCCTCGCTGTTAGAGGCCCCGCTGATGATCCGGACGTCCGCTTCCGTTCCGGCTTCTTCGAAGGCGATGCGGACATCGCCGGGACGAACGTAGTCCGCCACCGTCGCTTCGAGTTCCGGCTCCGCGAGCAGCAGTTCCGCGTGGTCGAGCTTGCCGATGGACGACTGGGTATCGACATCGAACTCCCGCAGGGACTCGACCTCGGTGTCGAAGAACTCGATCCGCAAGGGACGTCCGCCTTGCC
>CBFGPU010000188.1:0-5942 GCA_965650715.1 uncultured Haloferula sp.
GATCCGGGCTACGTGCGCTGGACGCAGTGGATCTTCCTGCAACTATACACGTCGTACTTTGACGAGGAAGCGGGCAAGGCGAAGCCGGTGGCCGAGCTGGAAGCGAAGGGATGGACCCGCGGGCAGATCGATGCGGTGCGCCTGGCTTTCGTGCACGAGGCTCCGGTGAACTGGTCGCCGGACCTGGGCACGGTGCTGGCGAACGAGGAAGTCGAGGAGTGGCGCAGCAAGGGCCACATCGTCGAGCGCCGCCCGCTGCGGCAGTGGATGCTGCGGATCACGAAGTATGCGCAGCGCCTGAGCGACGAGTTGGACCCGCTGGATTGGCCGGAGGGGATCAAGCTGCTGCAGAAGAACTGGATCGGGCGTTCCGAAGGCGCGGAGGTGGATTTCAAGCTGGATGGCCATACGGTGACCGTTTTCACGACGCGTCCGGATACCTTGTTCGGTGCGACCTACATGGTGCTGGCACCGGAGCATCCGTATGTGGCGGAGATCACGACCGCGGGGCAGAGGGAGGCGGTTGAGGCCTACGTGAAGGCCTGCGCAGCGAAGTCCGATCTGGAGCGCGGCGACATGAACAAGGACAAGTCCGGCGTCTTCACGGGAGCCTATGCGGTCAATCCCGTGAACGGCGAGCAGATCCCGGTGTGGATCGCGGACTACGTGATGATGGGCTACGGCACCGGCGCGATCATGGCGGTGCCGGCGCATGATGAACGGGACTTCGAGTTCGCGAAGAAGTTCGAGCTGCCGGTCGTGCAGGTGGTTTCATCAGGGAGCGCCGGCGTCCCGCCGGTGTCCTCGTATCTCAGCGAAGGCGATGAAATCCAGATCCATCGTCGCAAACTTCCCCATTGGCAGCAGCCGGGCCGGACTTATTTCGTAACGTGGCGTCTCGCCGATTCCATACCCGTGGAGAAGCTTGAGGAGTTGCAACTCCAGCGCGAACTCTGGCTCAAACAGCACCCCGAGCCGTGGTCCCCCGAACGGGAAGAGGAATACCATTCTCGCTTCTCTTCGAAGATCGACGAGTGGCTCGACGCGGGTGCGGGATCCTGTGTTTTGAAGCGACCTTCGGTCGCGGAGATCGTGGCGGGTGCTCTCCGTCACTTTGACGGGGACCGGTATGATCTCGATGCGTTCGTGGTCATGCCGAACCATGTCCACGTCCTTTTCCGAATGGAAGAAGGGGCGGATTTGGCCAAATTGCTCCAATCGTGGAAAAGCTTTACCTCGAAGGAAATCAACAAGGAACTGGGACGCGAGGGCGAGCTTTGGCAGCGCGAGTATTGGGACCGCATCGTGAGGGATGCGGAACACCACGCGAATGTGAAGCGATACATTGAGCGGAATCCCTCGCGAGCGGCTCTGGGGGAGGGGGAGTTCCTGTATTTCGAGAAAAACACCGGCGGGACGCCGGCGCTCCTTGAAGCGGCCACGACGGGGGACGGCTTCGCGGTGAACTCCGGCTTCCTCGACGGCCTGCCGACTGCCGAAGCGAAAGCGAAGATCATCGCGTGGCTTGAAGAGAAAGGCCAAGGCAAGCGCCGCATCCAATACAAGCTGCGCGACTGGCTCTTCTCCCGCCAGCGCTACTGGGGCGAACCTTTCCCGCTGACGTGGAAGGACGGCAATCACCACGCCGTGCCGGATGCCGAGCTGCCTTTGCTGGCCCCGCCGCTGGAAGACTACAAGCCGAGCGGTTCGCCGGAGCCCTTGCTGAGCAAGGCGCGCGAATGGGTTGAGCTGCCGGACGGCGCGATCCGCGAGACGAACACGATGCCTCAGTGGGCGGGATCGTGCTGGTACTACCTGCGCTACTGCGATCCGGGGAACGGCGACCGCTTCATCTCGAAGGAGGCCGAGAGCTACTGGGGCGGCGGTGGTGCCAAGCCGGGCATGGTGGACCTGTATATCGGCGGTACGGAACACGCCGTACTTCACCTGCTCTACGCTCGTTTCTGGCACAAGGTGCTGCACGACCTGGGCCACGTGACGACCAACGAACCTTTCCAGAAACTGGTGAACCAAGGGATGATCCTGGGTGAAGACGGCCAGAAGATGTCCAAGTCGCGCGGCAACGTGGTAAACCCGGACGACGTCGTGCGCGAGTACGGTGCGGATTCCTTGCGCCTCTACGAAATGTTCATGGGTCCGCTGGAACAGGTGAAGCCGTGGAGCATGAAAGGAGTCGAGGGCGTTTCGCGCTTCCTGGCCCGCGTCTGGCGTGTCGCCTTCGAGGAGAACCAGGCAGGTGAATGGGTGAAGTCCGCGAAGATCCAGGATGTCCCCTGCACCGACAAGGCACTGCTCAAGGTGGTCCACGAAACGATCAAGAAGGTCACCGATGACATCGCCAAGATGTCTTTCAACACCGGCATCTCACAAATGATGGTGTGCACGAATGCTTTCACCGCCGCCGAGGTGGTGCCGCTGAAGGAATTCCGCCTGCTCCTGCACGTGTTGAATCCCTATGCGCCGCATCTCACCGAGGAGATCCACGCCCGCCTCGGCGGGACGACGATGCTCGCGGACGAGCCGTGGCCGCAGCACGACGAAGCCGCGCTCGCCACCGACGAGGTCGAGCTGGTCGTGCAGGTGAACGGCAAGCTGCGCGACAAGATCACCGTGGCCAAGAGTGCCGACCAGGCTGCCGTTGAAGCGGTCGCGCTCAACACCGCGAAGGTGAAGGAACAGCTCGGCGGAAAGACGGTGCGCAAGGTCATCGTGGTGCCCGGACGCCTGGTGAATATCGTAGCGAGCTGAAGCGATGGTGAAAGAGGTCCTCGATCACATCGAGGCCAGGCCCGCGTTCAAGGCCTGGCTGGTGACGGGGGCTTGGACCCGGTTTTTCGACAAGGCGACGCTCTCGCGCGGCAGGTCGTACGCGGGCGGGACGGCGATCAAGGATCTGGGCTGGCTCGATTTGTCCGGTGCCGGTGAGTGGCTCATCAGCGCATCCGTCCAAGGCAGCGCCCGGCGACCCTACGATACCTCGCTGGTGGTCGGGGTCGGTCGGGACGATTGGACGGTGAGGGGGGTCTGCTCTTGTCCGGTGACGGTCAATTGCAAGCACAGCGCGGCACTGGCGATCTTCCTCCAGAGAAAACTGGTCGATCCCTCGGTCGCGCCGCCGTCCGCCGCGGTGGCCGACCATGCGCTCCGTGCCTGGTTGCACGAGATCGAAACGGTCGCGCGGAGCACGGCGAATCCGGTGGCGAGCGCCGGCAAGCCGGGAAGCGATGGCAAGTTCCTCGCCTATTGCATCGAAGAGACGGGGGCGGCGCCCCGCTCGAGGTTCCAGTTCGCGATGAGGGTGGCAAACCGGCTCAAGGACGGGACGGTGAGGATCCAGCCGAACCAAGCGAGCGCCGACCCCTCGCGCCCGCCGAAGTACATGGCGCGGGAGGACATCATCTTGAGTTCCCTCTACCACCAGCGGCTCAGGAAGCATGGCGGCTGGGGGACCATGGCCCTGGATGGTCCGGATTGGGATGAACTTTTGGACGGGGCACTGGCGACCGGCCGTCTGTTTCTCGGGAAGCAAAGCCACGACGGACGGGGCTCTTCCGGCTACCGGGTGCTGAGCGGGGGGCCGGCGGAGAAGGTAGAGGCGGTGTGGGAAACCCTGCCCGACGGGAGCGCCCGGCCGGTGCTGCGCGGGCTACGCGGCGAATTGCGCCTGCTGGCCACCGTGCCGCCGCGGTACCTCGACACGGGGGCGGCATTGATCGGCCCGGTGGAGAGCACGCTGCCTTCCGCCGTCCTGTCCGCGTGGACACGCGGTCCGGTGGTTCGCGCGGAGAACCTGCCGTCGCTGGTGGAGCGATTCTCAGCACTCCCCGGGGCCACTCTGCCCACGCCTGTCGAGATCCCGACCGAGACCCGCGCGGCCGTCGCGCCGGTGCCATGTCTGCACGTGCGGCTCCGGACACTGGCGAACTACTGGCACGAAATCGAAACGATTGTCGGCGAACTGAGCTTCCAATACGCCGATAGCCCGAAGATGCCGCCGATGGGCAAGCACGCGGTGGCGCAGCATTCGGTGTTGAAGGACGGGAAGCGGGTCATCTGGCCGCGCGATGCGAGGGCGGAACGGGCGGCGGCGACGCGACTCGTGCGGGCCGGATTGGTCCCTGCCGTGAAAACTTACCCGATGGGGCCGCCGGACTCGGCGGCACACCGCTCCTATATTCCGGCGGAGCGGACGACGATGCCGGAGATGGACTGGATCGACCTTTTGGATTCGCCTGCGGTCGAAGCGCTGCGTGGCGAGGGCTGGCGGATCGAGGTCGATCCGGAGTGCGGGCTGAGCTTGAGGGACGTCACGGAATTCGTGCCGGCGATCGAGGCGGAGACGGATCACGGGATCGACTGGTTCCGCTTCGATGTCACCTATGAGATCGATGGCCAGCGCATCAGCCTGATCCCGGTGATCGCGAGTGCGATCGCGCGGAATTTCCCGCCTGCCGATTCACCCGATCTGCCGGAGTTCATCCTCCTGCCCGCCGAGAAAGAAGAGGATGGATTCCTGCGCTTCCCGGCGCGGCAATTGATGGAGATCGTGGACCAGGTGAGGCATCTCGTCCTCGGCCGATCGGGAGAGGGGCCGCTGCGTATGGACCGTCTGGCGGCGGCGGGCGTGGCGGATTCACTGGCGATCGACTCCTCCGAGACCACGCGGGCGCTGGCGCGGCTCGGGAAGGGGCTGAAGGACATCCGGGAGCTGCCGGCGGTGGAGATCCCGGCCGGGGTGAAGGCGAGCCTGCGGCACTATCAGGAGGAGGGCTTCCGCTGGTTGCAGTTCCTCTCCTCGCATGGCCTGCACGGGATCCTGGCGGATGACATGGGGCTGGGGAAGACCTTGCAGACGCTGGCTCATCTCGCGGCGCAGCATGCCTCGGAGCAGGGCGGGCCGTCGCTGGTCGTGGCACCTACCTCGGTGGTGCCGAACTGGGCCGCGGAGGCGGAGAAATTCGTGCCGGGGCTGAAGACGCTCGTCTTGCACGGCGCGAAACGGGGCGGAGACTATGACAAGATCGCCGGAGCTGAAGTGGTCTTCACGTCGTACCCCCTGCTGGTGCGCGACTTCGACGAGCTGTCGAAGCGGGAATGGCACACGATCGTCCTCGATGAGGCGCAGCACGTCAAAAACCCGAAGGCGCTCACCGCGCTGAGCGCCTGCAAGCTGAAGTCCGCGCACCGCATCTGCCTCTCCGGCACGCCCATCGAGAATCACCTCGGGGAGCTGTGGAGCCTGATGCGTTTCCTGATGCCCGGCTTCCTCGCGGACGAGAAGACCTTCAACACGCAGTTCCGCAAACCGATCGAGCGCGACCGTTCGCACGATGCCCAACTCGCGCTGAACCGGCGGGTCGCGCCGCTGATCCTGCGACGTACGAAAGATCAGGTGGCGAAGGAGCTGCCGGCGAAGACGGAGATCATCCACGGCATCGATCTCAGCAAGAAGCAGACGGATCTCTACGAGTCCGTGCGGGCCTCGATGGACAAGCGCGTGCGCGAGGCCATCGCGGAGAAGGGCTTGGCGAAATCGCACATCATCGTGCTCGATGCGCTCTTGAAGCTGCGGCAGATCTGCTGCCACCCGCAGCTTCTCAAGACCCCCGCCGCACGGAAGGTGACGGACTCCGCGAAGCTCGACTACCTCGCCGGGGAACTGCTGCCGACCCTGCTGGAAGAAGGTCGGCGCATCCTGATCTTTTCACAATTCACCTCGATGCTCGCGCTCATCCAGGAGCATCTGGAGAAGGAGAAGATCCGGCATCTCAAGCTCACCGGCCAGACAAAGGACCGCGCCGTGCTGGTGAAGGAATTCCAAACCGGAGAAGTTCCCGTGTTCCTGATCTCGCTCAAGGCCGGCGGCACCGGTCTCAATCTGACAGCCGCCGACACGGTGATCCACTACGATCCCTGGTGGA
>CBFGPU010000189.1:0-5901 GCA_965650715.1 uncultured Haloferula sp.
TGTCGTCCACCACGCCCTCGATCTCTGCCGCGATGGCGCGCAGGAAAGCCCCGCGCTCCTTGCCGGAAAGCGCCGAATAAGCCGGAAAGGCGGCTGCCGCCAACTCCACCGCTAGATTCGTCTCCTCCACCGTCGCGGCGGTGTAGTCCGGCTCCAGCTTGGCACCGCTGGCCGCGTGAACGGCCTGGCCTGCGGGTTCTTCACCCTCACCGCGTGCGTAGCCGATAACCGACATTCCGGAGAGCTGGGACTTCATGGGGCAGACAGAAAACGAGTGAACGAAACTAGCAAGACTTCAGGCGGCTGTTCCTTGGAACTTGGAACTTCTCACTTGGAACTTCAAACCACCGGCGCGGTGGCCAGAGCCTTCTCGATGATCGCGGTGGCCGCGGCGAGCTCCTTGCCCTCAAGTTCCAAGCGCGGCGGGCGGACGCGGTTGTTGCCGAACTTCCCGCCGGTCGCGAGGTTCTGCTGCAGCTTGATGAGCTGCACGAACTTCACCACGGTATCCATGCGCAGCATATCGAGCATCCAGGTGTAGATCGGCATCGCTTCTTCGATGCGGCCGGTGGTGCCGAGTTCCCACAGCTTCACGTTGTGCTTCGGGAAAGCACCCCCCACGCCGGTGATCCAGAACTTCGCGCCCATCGCGGCACCTTCCAGCGCGCAATCGTCCACGCCCACGCCGAGCACGAGGCGGTCGCCGCAGACTTCGCGGATGCCGGCGATGCGGCGCGCGTCGGTCGAGGATTCCTTCACGGACTCGACGTTCGCATGCTCGTCGGCGAGTTCCTTGATGTGGGCCGGGATGAAATCGGTCTTGTACGCCACCGGGTTGTTGTAGATGATGCAGGGCAGGTCGGTCGCGGAGATCACCGCGCTCATGTGCGCCTTCATCTCGCGCCAATCGGAGGCATAGAGGTACGGCGGCAACACCATCAGGCCGCGGCAGCCGTTGTCCTTCGCCGCCTTCGCGAGATCCACCGCTTCCTTCGTGGAAAGCGAGGCGATGCCCGGAATGACCGGCGTGTCCGGCAGGGCTTCGACATACATCTTCTGCAGACCGACCTTCTCCGCGAAGGAGAGCGTGGCCCCCTCGCCGAGCGAACCGTGCGCGACGATCGCGGTGCAGCCGTTTTCCACCAGCCATTTGCCATGTTCCGCCATGACCCCGTGGTCGATGGACAGGTCGGCGTTGAATTGCGTCAGGGTCGCGGGCATCACGCCCTTCCATTCGATGCTCATGATATCGGTGCTCGTTGCAGGTTGGTCAGATGATGGCGGGAATGCCGTGGCGGAAAGGATCGGAGGGATCGAAATAGTAAGCGGACTCGCCGTTCACCCAGGCGCGGCCCTTCACACGGGGCAGGACCTTGCCATCCGGCAGCTCCTCCACGCTGCCCTCGAAGACGGTGTCGAGGATGCTCGCCTGACGCCAGATCTCGCCGGGCTTCAGCTTGCCCGCGGCATGGAGGCTCGCGAGCTTCGCGCTGGTGCCCGTGCCGCAGGGCGAGCGGTCGTAGGCCTTGCCCGGGCAGAGCACGAAGTTCCGACTGTCCGCCAGCGTCGGCTCGGAAGGCGGGCCGAAGCTCTCGATGTGATCGATCTCCATGCCACCGGCTCCGGTGATGCCCTGCGTTCCCAGCGCTTGCCGCACTGCCCAGGTAAAGGCCGTGAGCGCTTCCAGGTTCGCGAATTCCACCGCGGGGCCCTGCTCCTCGATCAGGAAGAACCAGTTGCCACCCCAGGAAATATCGCCGCGCACGATCCCCCACCCCGGCACTTCCACCGGCACTTCCGCAGCCAGTCGATAGCTCGGCACGTTCGCCACCGTCACCGCACCATCCACGTGAAGATGCGCGACCACCACACCGACCGGCGTGTCGATGCGGTGCTCGCCCGGTCCGATGCGACCGAGATGCGCCAATGTCACCGCGAGGCCGATCGTGCCGTGGATGCACATGTTCAGGGTCGAGACGTTGTTGAAGAAGATCACCCCGCAGCAGCAGCCCGGCTCGTGGGGCTCCACCAGCAGCGCGCCCACCATCGCCTCGTGGCCGCGCGGTTCGTTGCACACGGCGCTGCGCAGCCAGTCGTGGTGCTCACGCAGGCGGCGCGCCTTCTCCGCCACCGTGCCGGTGCCGAGATTCGGCCCTCCTTCGATGACGACACGGGTGGGTTCGCCCTCGGTATGGGAATCAATGACGCGCAATCGCGGGGAGCTCATGGGTTACGGAAGCAGGTTAGCCTCAGGGTCTTGGCGAATGCGCTAGCAGCAGCCCCTGAATCCGTATAGCCTCCGGGCGTAGAATGCGTGGAGAAAAAATGACCCCAGCCGCCCGCCTCCGCAAAAGCTTCTTCGAAACCCTGGATGGAATGCCGCCGGTGGACAGCCTCTTCGACGCGGTGCCGGACATCGTTTTCTTCGTGAAGGACGCCCACGGCCGCTACATGGCGGTGAATGGCACCCTCGCCGAACGCTGCGGCCTGCCGGACAAGGAATCCGCGATCGGCCTGACCGCCGAGCAGCTCTTCCCGCCGCCGCTGGGCGAAGGCTTCGCCGCGCAGGACAAGGACATCCTCAAGACCGGCCAGGGCATCCGCGACCACCTCGAACTCCATCTCTACGCCGGCGGACGGCGCGGCTGGTGTCTCACCTTCAAGGAACCGGTGCGCGCAAAGGATGGCTCCATCACCGGCGTCTGCGGCATCTCGCGCGACCTCCACGGCCCGCACGACCGGCAGGAAGATTTCGCCGCGATGTCGAAGGCGATCGACCACATCCACAAGCATTTCGAGGAACCATTGCGCCTACCCCAGCTCGCTGAGATGGCGGGGCTTTCCGTCTATCAATTCGACCAGCGCATCCGCTCGCTCTTCCACGTCACCGCCGGGCAGTACCTCGTGAAAGTCCGCATCGATGCCGCCTGCGACCGCCTCGCCCAGACGAACGAGGTGATCGCCCAGATCGCCCTGAGCTGCGGCTACTCCGATCAGTCCGCCTTCTCCCGTCAGTTCAAGCAAGCCGTCGGCATCAGCCCGCTGGCCTATCGGAAGAAGATGCAGGGGGGCTGACGACCGCCACGGCGGATCCCGAGCGCGACCGAATCCTGGTGGATGGCATGCGGGAGACGCTACAGGACCGTATCGAGGAGTCCGGAAATATCCTCGATATCAGCGTTTACGAGCAGGAGCGGATCAAACCGGAGGCGGACTTCTCGAAAGGCCGCTTGATCCGCCGGGCCATTGTCACGCATGTCCACACGGGGAAGATCCCTATGGGCACCCGCCTGGAGTTCACCCATCTAGTCGAGGATTCACCGAAATTTTTCGACGACTTCCGCTGCACCGTGGAAGGCGAACTGCGAACTCTGTTCTTCAACAACGACGAGACTGTCCGCATCGCCGACGGAAAACTGGAGATCCAGGGAGACGGTCACTGGGGATTCAAGCGTGTCGGCGACACCTTCGCGGAGTTGTTCGAGAAGGAACTCGAATCCAATCCGACGCTGCGGAAATAGGGGATCCGCCCCTTCCCGGCACTTCCGCGTTTTCACCGGCGCGCCTGCCTCCCCCCGCGATTGAATTGACAATCATCGCGGCCTGTGGCCTAGTTACCTTTGCTTCCCCCCGAACTACGTATCGCCCGACCGCAGGGTTCCCCCTGAACCCGCACTCCGGCCCGACGCTGCGCGGCCCGTTTCCAAACCACCAACCCAAGGGTTCGTTCCGGAGGATTGGGGGATTCCGTGCGAATCCGTCCCCCCAACCACCATGAAACGAAAGTTGATTCGCTTTCCCCGCATCCCCGCAGCACTCGCCTTGGGAGCCCTTCTCCCCCTGGCGCAGGCGTTTGAACTCGATTTCGAGGGTCTTCCAGACGGCACCGTGATCTACCAATTGAGTGCGGGTGCAGGCATGAGCGCCGGATTTCCCGGCATCGTCA
Source organism: uncultured Haloferula sp. (assembly GCA_965650715.1). Taxonomy (GTDB): domain Bacteria; phylum Verrucomicrobiota; class Verrucomicrobiia; order Verrucomicrobiales; family Akkermansiaceae; genus Haloferula. The sequence goes on from CBFGPU010000189.1 coordinate 3,947, forward strand.
AGGTCACCGGCTACAGCGCCGAGTTCGGCCCGGGAATCAATCCGGTGCTGATTTTCGACTCGTCCGATCCCACCGGAGGCGACATCGATCTGGGCACTCCCAACCAGGCCTATGGAGGTCCCGGCGTGGGCGGCGGCGGTGCGAGCAACGATACGCCGCATGGAAACGTCGCGATCATCGCGGAAGACCTCGTTGACAACAACGACGACGGCCTGGTCGATGATCCGGATGACGGTGACCTCAAGGGCTCCTTCATGGAGTTCAGTTTCTCCAAGACCGGCAAGAAATCGTTCACGGTGACCATCAATACCCTGACCTTCATGGACGTTGAGACGGAGCAGGGCGAAGGTGGCACCTTTGTCGAGTTGTCCGGGCCGGGCCTGCCGACCAACCTGATCGCCATTCCACCCACCGGAGACAATGGCGTGGCTTCCGTCGAGGGCATCTCGCTTGCCGGAGTCAACAAGATGAGGGTGAACTTCAACGGCTCCGGCGCCTTCGTGGGTGCGGGGCTCAACCAGCAAGCCGAGGGTCACTGCTGGTTCACCTTCGGCGGCTTCCAGAACGCCGGGATCACGTCCGGCGGCAAGAACTTCACCTTCGGGGGCAATGTCGGACCGCCCTCCTCGGGCTCGATCAATGTGGTCGACCACAACACCGGCGACAAGTTCCACTCCACCGAAGTGCATATCGTCGATTGCTTCACGGTGGAGAGCACCGGCCCGGGCCAACCGGGCGGGAAGAAAGGCCTGGTGGAAAATGCCGCGACCTTTGCGGGGACCGGCCGCCTCAATGGAAACTCCGGCTACAACTTCACCGGGATGGTGATCGATGCCGGCGAACCGGCTGGCAAGAAGACCAACAACAAGGACTATTTCAAGATCGTCGTCACCGACCCGGACAATGGCAATGCCGTGGTCTTCGAGGCCGACGGTTACCTTGATGGAGGCAATGTGCAGTTGCATCCGCCCACGCCCTGAGGCCAGAAACGAAACGAATGACCGCCGCGGTTTTGTCCCTCTCCGCGCTCCCCCCTTGGAGCCGCGCAACGACTCCCGACGAAAGGACGCGCCGCCCCAAAACAACCGCCGTTCAAAACCTCCCCACCGCCATCCGGCCGATCGGCCGGAACGGCTCCGTCCCCTCTAACAAATCCGCCACCAGCCTTCCACTGACCGGCCCGAGGCTCAGGCCCATCATCGCGTGCCCTGTCGCCACGATCAGGTTCGGGAACTTCCCCGCCCTGCCGAGATACGGAATGCCATCGGGCGAGACCGGCCGTAGTCCGGCCCAGGGCTGCACGCCCTCGAAGTCGGCTTCGGAGAATTTCGGGAAGTACGAATGCACGGACTTCACGATCCCCCTCACACGCGCCGGATTCACCGAGAGATCGAGCCCACCCACTTCCATCGTCCCGGCGAAGCGCAGGCTGCCGCCCATCGGCGTGATCGCCACCTTCGCTTCCACGAAGATCGAGCAGACCCGCGGGAGTTCCGGCGGATGCGGCAGCGTCAGCGAATACCCCTTCCCTGCCTGGAGCGGCAGACGGACCCCGACCTTCTCTAGCAAATCCGCAGTCCACGAACCACCCGCGATCACGAATTCATCGCCTTCGAAGCGCTGGCCGCGACCGGTGAGGGCGCTGACCGTCCCTCCCTTCGTCTCGACCCCGTCGATCTCCACGCTGCTGTGAATCCCGCCTCCCAGCGCGAGCACGCGCTGGCGCAAGGAAGCCATGAAGCGGGCCGGATCGAGGTGGCAGTCCTGCGAGAAGTAAACCGCGCCCGCGACGTCCATCGTGATTCCCGGATCGAGCCGTGCCGCCCCTGCGGCATCCACCACCTCCGCCTCCAGACCGATCTCGCGGGCGGCGGCCGCCACCACCGCCTCTTCATCCAGGCCTTTTGCCGTCTTGCACAGCATCAGCATGCCGCGCATCTCCAAGCCGAAGTCAT
>CBFGPU010000190.1:0-5897 GCA_965650715.1 uncultured Haloferula sp.
CGCCTGCACGAGCCGATCGCCGTGTGTGAGCCACGTGCCGTCCGCGCGCTGGAATCTCATCCCGCCTTCACGGGATTTCCTCCGGTCGGGATTGGTGAAGGACATGAGGAGCAGGGGGCCTTCCTGAAGGCGGAGGAGGGTGAGGCGCTGCCCGCGGGGGATCATGCCGACCGCGACGACGGGTGACAGGAGGAAGCCTCTCATGGCCGGAAGGATGAGTGGCTGGCCATGGGGCAACTGCGGGGCGGGTGATTCTACACCGTGACCGAATTCTCCAGGTGCTCGAGCGTCAGCTTCAGCGAGGTCAGGATATGCTTGCGCATCGCCTCGGAGGCCTTGGCGCCGTCCCTCTTTTCCAGCGCATCCAGGATTTCCCCGTGTTGCTGGCATGCCAGTGAGAGCCGGGTTTCCTCGTGGAGTCCCCGGTCGGAGAAAAAGATCCGCGTCTGCACCTGGCTTTCCTCGACCGTCCGCGCCAGCGCCGGATTCCTCGATCCGAGCAGCACGGTCTTGTGGAACGACAGATCGGCATCCAGGAACTCGTCCAGCTCCGCGGTGTCCAAGCTCTCCTTGCCGGATCGCCGGAACTCCTCGAAGACCCTCATCATCGTTCCCACGTGCTGCTTGAGCAGCTCCAGATGTCGGGTCGAAAGTCGCTCCGCCGCCTTCAGGGCCGCGTAGGTTTCGATCGCTTCGCGGACCTCGTAGAGTTCCGCCGCGGTGTTCGGATTGAGGGACCGGACGACCGCGCCGAGCCTCGGCACCAGATCGACGAATCCCTCGCTCGCCAGTTGGGTTACGGCCTCGCGAACCGGGGTCGTCGATACCCCGAGTTCCTGGGCCAGTTGCTTGTAGTCGAGACGGGTCCCTGGCAAAAGCGTTCCGTCCAGTAGTCGGGACCGGAGCGTGGCATGGACGCGACGCGGGAGAGGCTGTTTCACAGCCGCGCAGGGTAGGCATCTTCCCCGGCACGACAAGCTGCAATCTTTCAGCCGATCATGGCATAAAAAAGCGGGCCCCTCGCGAGGCCCGCTCCTGCGGAAGACCGGGACCCGCCCGACCATTATTTTGCCATGGTTTCGTCCACAATGCCGGCATCGATGTACTGCCCGCCACGGGTCTGCTTGACCTCGATCGCCAGCAAGTTCTCGCCGGTTTTCAACGCGCCGGCTGCCTTCTCGTCCAGTTCGATCAACACGTAGCCGGTGGTGTGTCCCGTCAGCCTGGTGATCTCCCGGCCATTGAGGAACACGGTGGCGTCCTCGTCGTGGTAGATCCGGAGCACAGGCTTGCCTTTCGGTGCGGACGCCACGTTGAACTCGCGGCGCAGCCAGATCGAAGGCGTGCTCCACTCGGTGCCCACCTTCGTGTTCGGCGTGTCGCGCGTGCCGAAGCCGCCCTTGCCGTCCTTCCAGCCCCTGTCGTCGAAGCCCGGCGCTTCCCAACCGCTGCCGGGATTCTCGGCGGTGAATTTCCAGGTCTGGGCCTGCGCTTCGGAGGTCGCCGCGATCGGGGTGTAAACCGCCGCATCCGGAGTGGAGAGCAGCGAGTCGTGGATCGGCTTCAGCCAGGAGGCCGGGACCTTTTCCACGCGGTCGTAAGTCAGCAAGCCGTTGATCTCGCCTTCGACATCCGTCGTCTGGGTGTAAACGCCTGCCGAGATGCCTTGGCGACGCAGGCCCTTGAGCACGGCGATCGACTTGGTGTAGCGCCCCTTCCATTCGTCGAGCGACTGCGGCAGGCCTCCGTAGCCCCAGTTCTCCTTGGTCGCGTCCCACAGGTGACCCTTCACCGGCCAGCCGTGACCGCCGAATTCGCCGACCACCTTCACGTAATCGTTGAAGCGCTTGTCATCGAGCGGGAAGTCCGGATCGGGATAGGCGTGATGGTCGGCGATGTCGCCGACCGGCCAGAAGTTACCCCCGGAAGCGATGTTGATCGGGCGGGTCTTGTCATAGGCCACGGCCATCTTGCCGGTCTCCATTGTTCGGTGCTGGCCCCAGGCCTCGTTGAAGGGCGACCACACCACGATGCACGGCTGGTCCCTCAGGTGGTCCACCATCCGCTTGTACTCGGTGACGAATTGCTTGTGCGCCTCGTTCGGCCACTCGCCGTCCTTCGGGTTCGGTGCCATGCGGGTCCACGGCGGGTTCGATCCCTTCGGCTCCGTCTGGGGACCATAGCCCATGCTCACCTGGTCCTGCCACATCATCATGCCGACCTTGTCGCAGTGGTAGTAGTAGCGCCGCGGCTCCACCTTGATGTGCTTGCGGATCATGTTGAAACCCGCGGCCTTCAGGTAATCGATGTCCGAGATCATCGCTTCCTCGGAGGGCGGCGTCAGCAGGCCGTCCGGCCACCAGCCCTGGTCAAGCGGACCCCAGTGGAAGATCGGCTTGCCGTTCAGCGTGAAACGCCAGTTGCCGTTCTTGTCCTTGGTTTTGCCCAGTTCGCGCAGGGCGGCGTAGGAGGTTGCCGAGTCGATCACCTTGCCGCCGCCGTCCACCAATTCGACCTTCAGGTCATAGAGGTTTGGCGACTCGGGGGACCAGACCTTCGGGTCATTGATCTTGAGGGTGAGATCGCCGGCACCTTCCGCGTTGGCGGCAGGCGTGCCCTTGATGCTCGCGGTCACGCGCAGCTGCTCCCCTGCAACAGCCGGGCCGGAGAGCTTGGCTTTCACCGAGAGCGTCCCGCTCTTGATATCGCAAGTGTAGTCGATGTCCTCGATCGCGCGTGCATTCACCTCTTCCATCCAGACGCTTTGCCAGATCCCGGAGACCCGGGTGTACCAGATCCCGCCCGGATCGAGCTTTTGCTTGCCGAGCAGTTGGTAACCGCTGGTGGCGTCGAGCACACGTACGAGCAGCTCGTTCTCGCCGTCCTTCAATGCGGAGGTGATGTCGAAGAAGAAGGGCGTGTGGGCACCGGTGTGCTTGCCGATCTCCTTGCCGTTCAGCCAGACCGTCGTTTCGTAATCGACCGCCTCGAAGTGCAGGATGGTCCGCTTGCCTTCCGTCTTCTTCGCCGTGATCGCACGCTTGTACCACAGCGATTGGTTCGGCTCCAGCTGCTTGCCCACACCCGAGAGCGCGGACTCCGGCGCGAAGGGCACCAGGATCTCACCCGCCCATTCGCCGGGCTTGGCTGCGTCCTTCGCGGTGAAACCGTAGCTCCACAGCCCGTTCAGGTTGGTCCAGTTCTCGCGCTGGAGAAGCGGACGGGGATATTCGTTCCAGGCGTTCGCCGGGGTTACTTCCTTGGCCCACTTGGTCATGATCCGGCCTTCGACGGGCTTCCACTCGGCGTGGGCGGCGGGCAGGGTGAGCAACAGGGCGAATAAGGGAGTAGTTCTCATATGCGGGTTCATCGGCGTTCTCAAGGCGCGGAGGTCAGCTTCTTGTAGAGGTCGGTTTCCTCCTTGTCATAAGGCTTGCCGTCCTTGTGGAAGAGCTCGTGGAACCAGACCTTCGGCTCCTCGGTGAAAGTCTGCTTCCACGTCTCCCAAGGGTATTGGGTCTGTGTCTTCCCGGCGACGAGGCCCCACTGGTAGGCTCCCACGCCCTTCTCCTTGAAATAGGGGAGGATCTCCTGCAGGCGGCTTCCCGCCGTGCGGGCGAGGAACTCCGTGCAGATCACCGGGCGGCCGTATTCGAACAGCGGTTCGGTGAAGGCCTTGGTCTTCGCCAGGTCGGCATAGACGTGGAAGCTGATCACGTCCGAGTGGTCGATCTGATAGGCATTGAGCGCGTCCCGTTTCTCCTTGGTGCTCCAGTCGCCGGTCCACACGCCCATGGTCAGCGGTTGCGGGGGGCGCACCTCCCAGGCCCACTCGAAGCTCAGCTTCGCCAGTTCCAGGGCGTGTTTCTTCTTCTCATCCGGCGGCAGTTCGATCTTGCCGTAGGCGCTGGTGTTCATGTTGCCCGGCTCGTTGTAGAGATCCCAGATGATCACCCGCTTGTCGTCCTTGAAGCGGGTAAGAACACCGGTGACGTAGGGTTTGAGCGCCCGCCGCTTGGCGTCGTCCACCAGCACGTCCCTGCCCGGGCTCTGCACCCAGCCGGAATTGTGCACGTGCGGTTTCGGTTTGCGTTGCTTGCCGAGTTTCGGATGCGGATCCCACACGTCGTCGAAGAGCACGAACATGATCCCGATCTTGTGCTTGTCCGCGATTCCGAGGAACTGGTCCATCCGCTTGAGCAGCCCCTCCGAATCCTGCTCCCAGAGCAGGTTGTGAAGGAACACCCGGGCCGTGTTCATCCCGCAACCGGCGGCATAGCCCAGTTCGCGGTCGATCGTCTCGGGATCGAAGGTCTCCGCCTGCCACATCTCAAGCTGGTTGATCGCGGTGCTGGGGGTGAAATTCGAGCCCGCCAACCACGGGCGCCCCTTGGCCCATTCCCGGGCTTGTTCAGGGGTCCATTGTTCGCCGGCAAAGGCCAGCGGGGCGAGCAGGGAGAGGAAGGGGAGAAGCCGGAGCGTCCGGAAAAGTGGTTTCATGTGACAAACGGGTTTGAAATACGGCGGGTTGGAGCGCCGACCTTACAGGGTTCCCCGAAATGCCGTCAAACTTCCTTCGCGTCGTCGGGCCGGCAAAGTGCTTCCGGAAAAAAAATGAAACCCGCCTCCTGCCCGGCGCGGATTGACCGATGATGAGCGACCGAATCCCCGACCCCGGTTCCCGGCAGTGGCTGGCGGGACTGGACCCTGCGGGGATCCGGCGCTCTCTGTTTTCCCCGGAAACGGCTTGGCCGGACGACGGGTCGGAGGAGGCATCCATGGCGTTGGGAGGCGCCCCGGTGCTTACAGGAGATCATGACACGTCGTCCGGCTTCCCGTCCTTAAAGGCGGATTTCTTGGTACATGGGTCAGGGGCGCTAGCCGGTGAGATGAGGGTCCTATCCGGCTACCGCCCCGAAGCCTCATGCGAATATTGCTGTTGAAACGCGCTTTTCCCCCCGCCAATCCAATGAGAGAAAGCGAAGGCCCCATGGGAGAAGCTTCCATATCCACGCGCTCGGACGGCCAGGCGGATGCCTGGGACGGCTCGTGGCTGCTCGGCCGCATCGCCCGCCGCGATGCCGAGGCCCTCGCCGAACTCTACCGCATGTGGGGCGACCGCCTCTACAGCATGGCCCTCCACTGGGTGAACGACGACGGGGCCGCGAAGGAGGCCCTTCAGGACTGCTTCCTCAGGATTTGGAAAAGGGCGGGGGACTTCGATGCCGAAAAGAGCCGCGGCTTCACCTGGTGCTCCATGATCCTGCGCGGGCTCTGCCTCGACCATCTCCGCAAGAAACGCCGCCGCGCCCCGGTCTGGCAGGATTGGGACCGTACCCCCGCATTGGAAATCCCCTCGCGCGGCGGGGTGGAGGACCTCTTCTTCCGCGATACCGTCTCCCGCGTCCACTCCGCGCTCGAACAGCTCGACGCCGCCGAAGCCGAGAGCATCCGCCTCGCGCTCTTCCACCCCGGCACCTTGCAGGATCACGCCTCGCGCTGGGGAGTCCCGCTCGGCACCGCGAAGATCCGCGTCCACCGCGCGATGCTGAAACTCCGGGAAGTTTTGAGGAAAGGAGGGCTCGATGAGCAGGCCTGACCGGGAAGATGCCGTCGCCCGCGCCCTCGACATTCTGCCGCCGGGCGATCCTGCGGCCAGCGATCCGCGGCTGCTGCGCGATCCCGCCCTGGTGGAGGAGGCCCGGGCGGCGCGTGAGGCGGCGGCCGACGTCTGGCTCGCGGTCTCCCCGCTCCGTGCGGCACCTCCGGACGTGCTCCATTCCGTGATGGACAAGATCGGCCTGCCCCAGCCCGTCGCCACGGAGCGGAAGCTCAAGGTAGCGCCGCTCCTCGCCGCCAGCGGCTGGGCTGCCGCCGTTGCCGTCGCGATTTGCCTC
>CBFGPU010000191.1:0-5888 GCA_965650715.1 uncultured Haloferula sp.
CCGGATGTCCGAATCATTGTAGCTGGGCCGCTCAACAATGCTCTTCAATTCCTGGGAATTCGCCGTCCTGCTGGCGGTGACCTTCGCGCTCTACTACGCCCCCTGGTCCCGGGGACGCCACGGCAAGGCGTGGCAGGTCACACTTGCGCTGGCGGCGAGCGTCGTCTTTTACGGGTGGGAGGACCCGCGGCTCATCGTGCTGCTGGCGATCTCCTGTGTCGGCAACAGCATCGCCGCGGCACGGATCATCCTGCACAAGGTGGCTGGCGATGAAGCCCGGGTGAAGTACTGGACCCGCCTCGCGGTGATCCTGAACCTGGCGCTGCTCGCGATCTTCAAGTACGCGCCCTTCGTCGTCGGGATGATCCCGTTTCTCCCTCCCTCCTGGGTGGAGGCGGTGAAGGGCATTCCCCTGCCCATCGGCATCTCCTTCTACACCTTCCACGGCATCAGCATGATCGTGGATGTCGCCCGCGGCGAGGTGACCCGCGAAGGAGACGCGATGCTTTCGAAGGGCGGACGCTTCGCAAAGGGGGTGCGCGACATAGGCTTCTACCTGCTCTTCTTCCCGCAACTCGTCGCCGGCCCCATCGTGAAGGCCAAGCAGTTCTGGCCGCAGATCGCCGGCAAGCGCTTCGAGGACATCCCTTGGCAGCACGTCGTCCGGACCTTGATCTTGGGCTACTTCCTCAAGGTCTTCGTCGCGGACAACCTCTCCGAGCAGACCGCCATGCTCACGATCGGCACGGCGGAGCTTGCGAATTCCGGCCCTTTCTTCCTGGTGCCTCTCCTCTATGCCTACGGCCTGCAGATCTTCGCGGACTTCGGCGGCTACTCGCTGATCGCCATCGGGCTCGCCGCGATGTTCGGCTACCGCTTTCCGGAGAACTTCAATTTCCCTTACCTTTCGCGAAGCATTACCGAATTCTGGCGTCGTTGGCACATGTCGCTGTCGGCATGGCTACGGGACTACCTCTACATCCCGCTCGGCGGAAACCGCAAGGGCGAGGGGCGCACCTACGTGAACCTCTTCCTGGTGATGTTCCTGGGCGGCCTCTGGCACGGCGCGGAATGGAAGTTCGCCCTCTGGGGCACCCTCCACGGGCTGCTGCTCGCAGTGGAGCGCTTCCTCACCCGCCGCCGCGGCAAGCTCGACGATGCACCGGCGTCTCCCGTCCACTCGCTGTTCGGGACGCTCTACACCTTCCACGCCGTCACCCTCCTGTGGTTGACCTTCCTGATGCCGGACATGGCGCACATCCGCGCCTTCTTCGAGGGGGTGTCGAGCGGGAACCGTGCGATTTCCGGCCCGCCCTTGTTCTCGCTGCTCTTCTACGGCACCCCCGTGTTGCTCTACCACCTGTGGGGCTGGCTGCGGGAACACCGGCCCGGCCTTCCGGGCAAGCTTGCCCATCCGCTCGTGGAGGGCAGCATCCATGCTTTGATGCTGTTCCTTCTTGTGACAAATCCCGGTGCGCCGCGTGGCTTCATCTACTTCCAGTTTTAGACCCGCTTACCGGCTCGCCCTGATTCTCGGCCTCGTCGTTTGCTTCGGCGCGCAGACACTCGTGCTGCGCCTCACCGGCGGGCGTACGACGAAGAGCGAGTCGAATTTCTTCTCGTCCGTGGCCCGGTTGCAGAGCGGCATCCGCGGCACCCCGCGCGTGATGCTGCTCGGCTCCTCGATCACGGGCCGCCTGCCCGACCGCAATCGCGGCTTCGAAGGCGTGGGCAATCTCGGCTGCGATGGTGGCAGCGCCGCGGAGATCCTGCGGGCGATGGACAACGGTATCATCCCCCGTGCACCCGAACTCATCGTGGAAGGGAACACCCTCTACCGCGCCCTCGGAGCCGGGGAAACGGAACTCGCGGCCGCGCTTGGCAAGCAGTGGTTCCGCCGCGGGGTGGCGATCCCGAACCTGGGTGCGGCGGCCCGCCCGTCCTCGGTCGCATATACATTGCTGATGGAGCGAAAAATGGGGAGCGCCTCTGCCGGCTCCGCCCCCGTAATTCCTACCAGAACCCGGCCCGTCCTGGTGGCGGGGGCGCCCGCGCAGGTTTCTCCCGCCGGAAATGTCCTTCTGGACGAGCTGACCGGCATTCTTGCCCGGCTGACGGCGGCCGGGACGAAGATCATCATCGTGATGCTGCCCCCCGGCGCGCAGGCGGGCACGCCGAACCGCGTACTGCCGGAAGAACTCGCGCGCCGCAGCGGCCTGCCCTTCTGGGACCTCGCCGCTGCGATCCCGCCGGACTCGGTCCGCTTCACCGATGGCGTGCACATGGACCCGCCCAGCGCCGCCGCTACCCTTCGCACTCTTCTCGACGCCACCGGCGATTGATCCGATGCTTGCCGCCGTGGAACCCGCCCCGACCCAAGCCGCTGCCACCGCGACCCCGCGGGTGCTGCAGGTCTTCAACCAGTACTTGGAATCGGGCGGTGAAGAGGTGTGGGTGAACGAGATTTCGCGCTTCTCCGGCCGCGGCTTCACGGTCGATGACCTCCGCTTCCAGAGCAGCGAATGGACGCGCAAGGGCGCTCCCACCCGCTTCCGGCAGGCGCAGCGCGTGTGGGACAACCCGGGCTCGCGCGACCGCTTGCGGGCGGCCGTGGAAGGTTCGAAACCCGATCTGTTGCTTTTCCACAACCTGATTCCGGTCGGCTCGCTCGGGCTCTACGACGAGGCCGCGAACCTCGGCCTGCCGGTGGTGCAGTACATCCACAATTTCCGCCCTTTCAGTCCCTCCGGCACCATGTGGGTGAACGGCCGCGTGCACGATGCCGGCCTGCGCGGCAATCCTTGGCCGGAAGTCTTCGGTCGCGCTTGGGAGCGCTCCTTCCTGCGCACCTTCCTCGTCGCCACCTACCAGTCGCGCCTGCTCCGTTCCGGCACCCTGGACGTGGTGAAGCGCTGGATCGCGGTCTCCGAGTTCATGCGCGGAAAGTTCATCTCCGCCGGCATCCCCGCCGACAAGGTGGTCACGCTGCGCCATTGCTGGAAGCCGCGGGCGAACCCCGATGCCTCGCGGATGAGAGGCCACTACCTCTTCCTCGGTCGCCTCGTTCCGGAGAAGGGGATCTACACGATGCTCGATGCCTGGCGCATCCTTGAAAAACGGCTGGGGGACGCCTGCCCGCGGCTCATCATCGCCGGTGCCGGGCCGGAGGAAGGACGCATCCACGCCGCCGCCGCCCGGATGAAGAAGGTGGTCTGTGTCGGCTTCGCCTCGGGCAAGCCGAAGGACGATCTCCTTCACGGTTGCCGCGCGTTGATCGCGCCGTCCATCTGGTGGGAGCCGCTGGGTCTGATCGTGTACGAGGCCTATGACTTCGCCCGTCCGGTCTTGGCGGCGGCTTCCGGCGGTCTCACCGAAACGGTGCGGGAGGGTGTCACCGGCTTCCTCCACAAACCCGGCGATGCCGCCCGCCTTGCCGACGATGTCGAGCGGATGGAAGCGCTGGGTGCCCAAGGTAGGGCCACGATGGGCGAAGCGGGCCGCGCGTGGCTGTTGGAGAATGCCTCGCCCGAGCAATGGCTCGAGAGCTTCTCCGGAATCCTCCGCTCCGTTTCCCAGGACTGACCCGATGAAGCGCATCCCTCCCAAGATCGTCAGCAGCCTGAAGGGCATCCGGGACTGGTTCCTCGTCCATGTCATGTGGCGCCAGCACTCGATCGGCCGCGGTTTCCATGCCGGTCGCCGCGTGGTGATGTGGGCGCCGAACAAGATCGTGATCGGCGAGAATTGCTACATCGGCCGCTACAGCCAGATCGAGTGCGATGCCGAGATCGGGCACAACGTGATCATGGCGAACATGGTCGCCTTCGTCGGACGCTACGATCACCACTTCCAGCACGTCGGAACGCCCACGCGCCTCGCGATGCAGATCCGCGACCCCGACTATGACTGGAAGGGGCATGATCTGAAGGTCGTCGTGGGTGACGATGTCTGGATCGGCTACGGTGCGATTATCCTCAGCGGCGTGACCATCGGCGAAGGCGCGGTGATCGCCTCCGGAGCGGTCGTGACCAAGGACGTCGAGCCCTACGTGGTGGTCGGAGGGAACCCCGCGAAGACGATTTGCCCGCGCTTCGCCGATCCGGCGGAGCTGGAGATCCACCGTATGGCGATCGCCGCCCGCCGCAAGCTCGTCAATTCGCGGGCAAGGAAGTTCTGAGGCCATGCGTTACCGCGTCTTGATTTCCGCTTACTATTGTTCGCCCTACAAGGGGGGCGAAGCCGCCGTTGGCTGGCACTACGCCACCGGTTTGGCCAAGTATCACGACGTCACTGTGATCTGCGGAGACCTCGCCGAGAACGGGCCGATTGGTCAGGATCTCGAACGTTACAAGCGGGAGGAGGGGCTGCCGTCGGGACTGAAAATTCATCATATTCAAGCGAAAGGCCTCACGCTAGGGATTCACAATGCGCACTCGCTGCCAGGCCTCTGGTTCCTTTTCTATGAAGCGTTTCGGCGCTGGCAACTGGAGGCGTTGGACCTGGCGCGTCTCTTGCACGAGCAGGATCCTTTCGATCTTGTGCATCACGTGAACGTGATCGGTTTTCGCGAACCCGGCTTCCTCTGGCAAATGGGCATACCATTCTTCTGGGGACCCGTCTCCGGAGCTCCGATGGTCCCCCCCCCCTTTCTTAGCGATTTCAGCCCGAAGGAGCGGTTTCGCTGGGCGACGCGGAATTTCCTCAACAAGCTCCAAATACGCCAAGGCGGTCGGCCCGCGCTGGCAGGCAGGGCCGCAACGAAGGTCTGGGCTGTGTCCCGCGAGGATCGGGCCGTATTGGCCGATTGGGGGGTAACGGCGGAGCCGATGCTCGAGACCGGCTGCACGCTGTTCCCCGAGACGCTTCCGAAAGGTCGAGAGGCGGGAGAACCGCTGAGGATCTGCTGGAGCGGCCTCTTCCAAGGCATCAAGGCCCTGCCGCTCGTGCTTCGGGCGATAGCGGCGTCCAGCTACTCGCAATGGTTCTCCCTTGAAATATTGGGCGACGGCCCGGAAGCTCCGCGGTGGAAGGCTCTTGCTTGCCAACTGGGCCTTGACGGTCAGATCAGGTGGCGCGGCATGTTGCCTCGTGAAAAAGCGCTGCAGATAATGACTGGATCTCACGTGTTGGTCCACAGCTCCGTGAAAGAGGGCACGCCCCATGTGGTGCTTGAGGCTCTCTCAATGGGGCTGCCGGTAATCTGTCACGATGCCTGTGGTATGGGTACTGCTGTAAACGAATCCTGCGGGATTAAGGTGCCTCTCGTTGACCCCCCTACAAGTATTGTTGGCTTCCGTGGAGCCCTTGAGAGATTCCACCATCATCCTGGTCTCCTTGCGACCCTTTCCCGCGGAGCCCTCCTCCGCGCTCAAGAGCTCACTTGGGAATCCAAGATTGAAACTGTCAACGATGCCTACCTTGCTGTACTCGCACGGGCGGAACAATCATAGGTGCGGGCGATCAATATCCCGCCGTGCAGCCGGATGCCCCCCTTTTCATTGGGAAAATCTCTGCTTTCTCATCGTCTCCCGACAATCAATCTTACCGCCGTGAAAACCCGCTCTCTCCCACGAATCGAGAAGAACCCATGGATCGCGAACCGTGTTCGGGGGGGGGGCGTGCTTCATGTTGGTTGCACCGATTGGCCTCTCACTAATGAGCGCCTTGAGCGCGGTGAACTCCTGCATTCGTCCTTGTGCGATGCCGCGGACCGGTGTGTCGGAGTCGATCTAGACGGAGAGGGCATCGCGAAATTGCGAGAACTCATGCCAGGGCGGGAATTCCACGTCCTCAATGCGGAAACCTTAGCGTCTTCTGCTGAACTTGCCGACACTCAGTGGGACTACATTGTCGCAGGTGACGTCGTAGAACACATGAACAATCCCGGC
>CBFGPU010000192.1:0-5878 GCA_965650715.1 uncultured Haloferula sp.
TTATTCCCATTGCAACAGGGGCTTCGGAGCCCTACTCTTACGATCATGAACACTTTGCTTGGTTTTATCGGCGGTCTTGGCGGTCAGGAAATGATCATCATTTTCCTCATCGTGCTCCTGCTCTTCGGTGCGAAGAAGCTGCCCGAGCTGGCCCGCGGGGTGGGCAAGAGCATGGGCGAATTCAAGAAGGCCCGGGATGATTTTGAACGGGAGATCACACGCTCCGAAGAAGAAGTGAAGCGTCGCGACGAAGCAAAGGCGAAGGCCGAGGAGGAAATCCGCATCCGCGAAGCCGCCGGCAAGGAACCGGTCGAGAAGGCTTGAACATGAAGCAGGCGACGATTTCGCGTTTTCGCGCCCCGGGGTTGCTCGGGGCGTTTTTCTTGTGTGCCGGGCTCGCTCTCTCCGGCTGCCGTGCCAAGCGGCAGACCGAGGACTGGTCGGGTCACAAACAACAAGCTCCCGTCGCGGTCGAGAAGGTCCCGGCGGCACCCGCTCCCGCGGTGGCACCGGTTGCGACGAAGGCACCCGAGCCGCCCGTTGCGGCACCTGCCATCGAGACGGTCGACGCGACGGCGGTAAGGTTCGTGACCTACAACGTCGAGAACTGGCTCACGATGGAGCGATACGAGAACGGCAAGCGCGTGGCCTCGCCGAAGCCGGAGAAGGAGCGGCATGCCGTGGTGCAGGCCTTGCTCGCTGCCAGGCCCGACATCCTGGGGATTTCCGAGATCGGCAATGAAACGGACGTGAAGGACCTGCAGAAGTATCTGGCCGATGCCGGCATGCCCTTGCCCCACTCTCATCTGAACCGCGGTGCGGACGACACCCGCAGCCTGGCGATCCTGTCCAAGTATCCCATCGGCAAAACGGTGAGCCGCGACAACCTTGCGTACCGGATGCAGGGCGAGGAGTTCAAGATGCAGCGCGGTATCCTCGATGCCGTGATCGATACACCTGCGGGTTCATTCCGTTTCCTCGGCGTCCATTTGAAATCGAAGCGCGAGGTCGACGAGGGAGATCAGGAGGAAATGCGCCGGAATGAAGTCCATCTGCTCCGCCGCGAGGTGGATGCCATCCTGAACGGGGATCCGGGAGCGCGGCTCGTGGTTTACGGCGACTTCAACGATACGCGAAACAGCTCGTCCATCCGCACCGCGCAGGGTCCCGGTCGGAGTCCGACCGCTTTGACGACAATCCCGCTCAAGGATTCCCGCGGCCACTATTGGACGCACCATTGGGACTTTCAGGACGTGTATTCGCGCATCGACTACGTGATGGTTTCACCGGCCCTCAAGGATCTTGTGGACCGGGAGCACTCGAAGATCCTCGATGGCGAGGAAGTCGCGGGTGCCAGCGACCACCGGCCCCTGCTGGTGATCCTGAAGCAATAGGGGCTAGCGCAGTTCGATGAACATCGCGCTCAATGGAGCGAGCGGTGGCAGCAACAGGCCTTCCTGCGGGAGGAGTGCCGTGGGCGATTGCGTGTTCCAGCCGGGATCGAGGCGTTCTTGGAACGAGATCTGTCCGTTTTTTCCGAGCCACTTCAAGGCATCCTCCGGCAAGCGGATCCTCACATCCGTGAGGGTTTCGCTGCCGTGGAAATTCGCCACGACCATGAACGCCTGCCCGGAGCCGGGATCGCGGCGGAGGTAGGAATAGAGCCAGTGCCCGCTCGCCGTTTCACCGGCGACGCGGCCGTAGGCCGGGTTTTCCTTGTTGGCGTGGTTCAGACCGTAGAACCCGCCCTTTTCGAACGCGGGTTCGTGCATCAGTCGGATCAAGCGGCCATACCAATCGCGAAGGGCCTTCTGCTGCTCGCCCAGGCGTCCGCCATCGTACTTCCCGCCGTTCACCCACTTCGTGAACTCGGGCATCGACCAGTAGTCGAAGATCGTGGTGCGGGCGTCATCGCCACCGAAACCTTCCTCGCCTGCGGCGGGTTCGCCCACTTCCTGGCCCGAATAGAGCATCAACGGCCCGCGCCCCATGCCGAAGAGCACGGCGGTCACCGGCCTGCCGACCTTCATGCCGAGTCCGCCCCATTCCTTCGGGCTCGCCAGCCGGACCTCGTCGTGGTTCTCCGCATAGCGCAGGGAGCGGTGGAAGCGGCTGCCGGTGAAGGTGAGGGGATCCAGATCGTTCGCCCACTTCCCGGAGTCGTAGAGCCCTTCCAGGACATCGTACACCGGATCGTCGTACACGGCATCGAAGCCCGCCTCCAACAGCGCGTCGAGAACATGACCGTCCGTGAGCTTCGCGGGGTCGTTGTCGTAGGCCTCGGCGGAGAAGAAGACGGCGGCATTCCTCGCCCGGGCACGCCGGATCGACCAACTCCAGAACTCCATCGGGATCATGTGGGCCATGTCCGCGCGGAAGCCGTCCACGCCCATCTGCTGCCAGTAGGCGAGGATCGCGTCCATGCTCCGCCAGGTGCGGGGAACGGTCTCGGGCGAGGCATCGCGGGGCGGGAGGTGGGAAGTATCGCGGCCGGTGGTGAAGTCGTGGCCGTAGTTGAGCTTCACGGTCTCGTACCAGTCGTCGATGGAGGGTGCCCAGGACGCGATGTTGTTGCCGGTCACGCGGCCGAACTCCGTCTCCTGCGCGAAGAGGCCGCTGCAGCCGGACATCCCGCCGGTGGGCAGTTTCAAGGGCGGCCCGCCACCCGGATCGGTACTACGTAGGTAGTAGAAGTGGTTGTCGCGGGAGAAGAAGGCCGCCGTGTCGTCGCCGCTTCCGAAGGACAGCTCCGGCTTCACGTCCGAGTGGTAGGAACGCGCAACGTGATTCGGGACGAAATCGATGATCACCTTCAAGCCGTGCGCATGGCAGCGGCCGACCAGGGCCTTGAACTCGGTCAGTCGCTCGGCCGGGTGTTCCGCGTAGTCGGGGCAGACGTCGAAGTAGTCCTTGATCGCGTAGGGGCTGCCGGCAATGCCCTTGAGGATATCCGGTACATCGGCGGGCCTGTCCGGCCACGCCGTGCCGCTGGCCTGCTCCAGCACGCCGGTAAGCCAGAGGTGGGAGAATCCCATCTCCCTCAGCGAAGCCAGGGCGGCATCATTGATATCGTTGAATTTCCCGCAGCCGTTCACCTCGATGGTGCCGTTGGTCCGGCGGGTTTCGACGGTGCACCCGAAGAGCCGCGGCAGCATCTGATAGATGACCGGGCGGGACGGATCGGCGGCGGAGGGATGGGCCATCAAGGCCCACACGATTGCCCCTGGGACGGCGCTTGTCCAACGGGAAGCCATGGGAGAGGGGATGGCTGTCAATGACCGGCCACGGCGAGTTCGGTCACCTCTACCGTCTCCGTGCGGACCCGCAGGACGAGGAGTGCGGCGAGAACCATTGAGGCACCGCCCGTTACCAGCGCGCCCAGGCTGTCCCCGCCGAAGAACTTCGTCACAGCCGGGCCCATCAGCAGGGCGACGGCCACCTGGGGCAACACGATGAAGAAATTGAAGACGCCCATGTAAAAGCCCATCCGCCCGGTGGGGAGGCAGTGTGCCAGCATCGCGTAAGGCATCGAGAGGATCGACGCCCATGCAATGCCGACGAGCACCATGCCTCCGAGCAATTGGTATCGGGCCGGGAAGATGGCAGGCCAGAGGAGGCCCATCCCGCCGAGCAGCAGGCAGACGAAGTGGACGTTGCGGACATGGAAGCGCCGGGCGAGGCCGATCAATACGAAGGAGAAGACGAAGCAGGCGAGATTGTATCCGGCGAAACAGACGCCTGTCCATTCGCCCGCCTGTTCCATCACTCCCTGCCATGCGGCCTTGTCCGCCGGATCCCCTCCGAAACTATGGCGCGCGATGGCAGGAGCCCAGTAGATCCACATGCAGAAGAGCCCGAGCCAGGTGAACGACTGCACCCATGCCAGCTTCCGCATCGTTTCCGGCATCCTCGCCAGCCCGTGGAAAGTCTCGCGGAAGAAATGGAAGGGGCCTGGCGAGTCGGCCTTCATCTTGCGGAAGGCGGCGAGGTCTTCCGGAGGGTCCTCGGGCGTCGTCAGGATCGTGTGGACCACCGCGATGAAAAGGGCGGCGGCCCCGATATGGAACGAGATCATCACCGCGGTGGGGATCTTCCCGCCGTCCGCGGCACCCGGTGCCACGCCGAACCAGTTCGTGAGCATCCAGGGCATCATCGAGGAGACAAAGGCTCCCAGACCGATGAAAAGGCTCTGCACGGAAAAGCCCGTGCCCCGCTGTTCATGGGGCAGCTTGTCCGCCACGAAGGCCCGGAACGGCTCCATCGTGACGTTGATCGAAGCATCGAGAACCCACAGCAGGCCGACCGCCATCCACAATTCCGAGGAATGCGGCATGGCCAGCAACGCGAGGCTGGCCAATATGGCTCCGATCAGGAAGTAGGGCCGGCGCCGTCCCAAGCCGCACCAAGTGCGGTCGCTGAGATAACCGACGACGGGTTGGACAATCAGGCCGGTGAGCGGCGCGGCGATCCAGAGCCAGGACAGTTTTTCCTCGGAGGCACCCAGGAAGGTGTAGATCGCGGACATGTTGGCCATCTGCAGCCCCCAGCCGAACTGGATGCCGAGGAAGCCGAAGGACATGTTCCAGATCTGCCAGAACGAGAGACGGGATTTCGCGGCCATGGGTTTCCCGGATGGCGGCGCGGGGTTGGCCTCGGGTCCCGTGGGCGGGCGGGACCGCGTGGCACGCGGCGGCATCCGGAATCGGGATGTCGCGCGGGACGGCTCGGTTTAAGACCGATCGCCGGGAATGTCCTCAGGGAGCTCCGGTCGCCGCGAGGGATTGGCGGTCCTCCGGGATCACCTTGAGCGCCAGAGGACCCAGCCGGGCTTCGGTGCCGGGGATCACGAAGACCAGCCGGCGAACGTCGTCCTCGGGCTTCCACACGCCGGTATAGAGCGGCTTGCGCGGGGCATCCGTGCTGGCCAGCGAGACAGGCAGGGCCTTGTTCCCGCCGGGGCGGAGATCGACCGGCTGCCATGCGGGGGGCAGTTGCTTGCGGATGGTGCCCAGGGCCACCTCCAAGGGCTTGCCGGTTGCATTGAGAATACGGAAGGTTCCCCAAGGGAAGGAAGTGCTGTTGTCCTCGATGGCGAATCCCCGCAGCCCGCTCGGGGCCTTTGCGTCCGGCAGCAGCAGGACCAAGGGCTGGGTCATCGCGTCACCGACCTTCACCGCGAAGTCCACGGCCTTGCCCTCGACATCCTTCCGATCAAGGGCTCGCAGTGTCAGATTGCCTTCCGTGAGGGTGGCACCGACGGCATTGGTGCGCTGCAACGGGTGCAGGCCCTTGATGGCGCTTTCCCCCTGGCCGCCCGCGACCGCGATTTGCCGGGCGGCCGTAGGTTCGTCCCAAGCCAGGAAGCGCACTTCGAGCGCTTGGGACGCAGGGGCGGCGGCGAGAAGAAAGGGAATGAGACAGCGGAGAAGTTGCTTCATGGCGGTATCGTGGAGAGTCAGGCGGAGAGTTCGTCTTCGGCGAGGTCGCGATAGGAGATGATCTCAAAGCGGCGTCCGAACCGGGCGTTGACCGGTGTGAGGTCGAGCGGCAGTTCCGTGGCGTTGTCGTTGGGATCGGGATCGAGCAGGTCGGGCACACGCTGGACCACGGCTTCGCACCAGGCGCGGGCGAGGACCTTGCCTTCGGTGTCCTTCGCTTCACCGTAAGCGCGGATGGTGAAAGTGTCCGAGCGGACGGTGATGAAGGGGCCCAGGGCCGTCAGCAGGTCAGCCTGGGTCAGCCAGCCGGGGGTTCCGGTGCCGGTATAAGGCTCGGGGAGGTTGCTGCGGAAGGGGTAGCCGGAGTTGTTGAACTTCTCGACGGTGGCGTGAGACTTCAGGTTGGACCGGTCCATCGCGGCCTGGAGGGCACCTTTCAG
>CBFGPU010000193.1:0-5868 GCA_965650715.1 uncultured Haloferula sp.
TGATGATTGGCACCTTTGCGATCCGTATCGCGACGAGTCCGGATCTGTTCAACTATCGCCCCGCCCCGACCGTCGCGATGTGGCTGCGCGACTGGGGTTATATTTTCTTGATCCTACCGGCCGCCGGCTTGGTTTGGGCGATTCGCGAAGCGAATCGCGACGAGACGAGCGAGAAGGCCGGACAACGGATTGCGGTGGCGCTTCTAATGACTGCCGTGGTCGGTGGCTTCTTCTGGTGGATGTGGGACCGGTCCACGATCTATCGGCCGACGATGATCGAGGCCTTCTAGGAATGTATCGCTGGGGCATTACGTAGGAGGTCTGCGCCGCCTCCCCTGCCCTGACTTCGCCGCCCCTGCTTTCGCGATGGCCGTGAATCGTCCCGGGATGGGTCCGCACGAAGCCGGGCTGGCATCTGGCCGAAGTGGCCAACCGCAAACCTGCGGAACAGCGGAGCGAGGAAGAAGGAACAAGCGGAGCTGTCGGCGGCGCTTATCCCGGTGAAGCCGGTGCGGTGGCGGCATTGCGAAAGTCCTTGCGGGGACGCGCAGGAGCATCGATCCGGGTGTCTAGCGAGATGATTTCCCGAATGACGGCGGCGAGAAGAACCATCATCGGTTTGACCGGAGGGGCTTGCCTGCTATTTGCGGCAAGCTGCCACAAGGAAAAGCCGCGCAAGGCGGTGAGCGTGGCGGAGGACGGACAGTTGCGTTTGACGCTCGCCACCTTCAACATCCGTTACGAAGGCAACGGCGACCAAGGTTGGCGGGCGTGGCCGAACCGCATCGGCCGGGTGACGAAGACCATCCGCGGCATGAATGCCGACGTGATGGGCCTGCAGGAGGCGCTTCACGGCCAGTGCGCCGATTTGCAGGCATCGCTGCCGGACTACGGGTTCCACGGGGTGGGACGGGACGACGGAAAGCGTCAGGGCGAGTATGCGGCGATTTTCTACCGCCGCGACCGCTTCGAGCGGGACATCACGGACCAGGGCACCTTCTGGCTCTCCGATTATCCCGACAAGCCGGGCTCGATGACCTGGGGCAACAGCTATCCCCGGGTGGTGACCTGGATGCGGCTGATCGACCGGGCGAGTGCGAAAGGCTTCTACGTTTTCAACACGCACTGGGACCACCGCAACCAGCCTTCCCGCGAGAAGGCGGCGGTGCTGATTTCGGAGCGGATCAACGCGCGGGCCAACCCGGACGAGCCGGTGGTGCTGCTCGGGGATTTCAACGCGGCGGATGCGAACCCCGCCTTCGGGTATTTCACGGGGAAGGCGGTGAATTTGTCGGGAGCAGCGGTGAAGCCGTTGAAGAGTCCGTTCACGGATGTCTTCCGCGTGAAGGTGCCGCCGGGCGGGAAGAGCCAGCAAACCCTACATCTCTGGCGCGATCTGCAGGAGGCTTGGCCGCGGATCGACCACATCCTCGTCTCGCACGGGGCGAAGGTCGAGGCGACCGGGATCCAGCGGCATCCGAAGATCGAGGAACGTCCGTCCGACCACTTTCCGGTGTGGGCGACGGTGAGTTGGCCCTGAAGACTTGTTTGGTTTTTCGGTTTTTTCTTTGTTTTTCCCCGGAGTCCTTGCGTGCCCGGCAAGAAGGCGCTTGGCTGCGCGGTATTCCGAAAACTCATGAAAACCTTCCTGCGTACCTTGGTTCCGCTCGCCCTCACACTGACCGCCCTCGCCGACGATCCGTGGCTGGTATTCGAAGGAAAGAAAGGTCCCGGCAAGGGCAAGCACGTGGTGCTGGTGAGCGGCGACGAGGAGTACCGCTCGGAAGAGACCATGCCGATGCTGGGCAAGCTGCTGGCGGAGAAGCACGGCTTCAAATGCACCGTGCTATTCGCGATCGACCCGGCGTCTGGGGCGATCAATCCGAAGGAGCAGACCAATATCCCGGGGGTGGCGGCAATCGACTCGGCGGACTTCCTGATCCTGGGCCTGCGCTTCCGCGAGCTGCCGGACCCGGAGATGAAGCACATCGTGGACTACGTGGAAGCGGGCAAGCCGCTGCTGGGGATGCGGACCTCGACCCATGCTTTCAATTACTCAAGGAAGAAGGACAGCCCGTATGCTTCCTGGTCCTTCAATTCGGATGGCGGCTTCGGGAAGAAGATCCTGGGCGAGACCTGGATCAACCACCATGGCGACCATGGCAAGGAAAGCACGCGCGGGGTGATCGAGGAGGCGAACAAAAGCCATCCCATGCTGCGTGGCGTGAGCGACGTGTGGGGACCGACCGATGTGTATGGCGTGACCAAACTTCCCGAGGATGCGACGGTGTTGCTCCGCGGTCAGGTGCTTGAAGGCATGAAGCCGGGAGACAAGGCGGTCGAGGGCAAGAAGAACGATCCAATGATGCCGGTGGCATGGGTGCGCGAGCGCAAGCTCGATGGCGGCAAAACGCAGAAGGTGATCTGCACCACCATGGGTGCCGCAACCGATTTCGTTTCGCCGGGTCTGGGGCGCTTCGTGGTGAATGCCGTTTACTGGGGCACGGGTCTGGAAGTGCCTGCGAAGCTGGATTCGGCACCGGTTGGCAAGTTCGAGCCGTCCGCCTTCGGCTTCGACAAGTTCAAGCCGGGAGTTAAGCCGGCGGATTTGAAGTAATCCGCATTGCATCCTTCGCCTCCCGCGACCATGCCCGCTATCGAATGATGGCGGGCATTTTTGTGATTCGACGGCGGGGCATGAGGCATCGCCCGGATAATCTTGAAATATCCCTACGGAATCGCCGACCATTCGCAGCGATCTACTAAATCTAGCGTAGTTTTCAAATTGACGTGGCCACGGGTGGTATTTATGGTCGGCGGCATCGTTTTCAGGATTCATGCGGTGCGTACAATGCGGTTCATTCAAGGACAAGGTGCTCGACTCGCGGATGTCGAAGGACGGCACCACGATCCGCCGCCGCCGGGAGTGTCTCGGCTGCACCTATCGCTACACCACCTACGAGCAGATCGAGCGGACCGAGTTGCGGGTCGTGAAGCGCGATGGCACGCGAGAGGCGATTCACCGCGAGAAGATCATGAGCGGCATGATCAAGGCGTGCGAGAAACGGCCCGTCTCGATGGACCGGCTCGACCGCGCGGTGGAAGAAATCCTCACGGAGCTCCATCAGGATCACCTCTCCGAGGTGCCCTCCTCGGTGATCGGGGCCAAGGTGATGGACAAGCTCCATCAGATCGACCCGGTGGCCTATGTCCGCTACGTCTCCGTTTACCGGCAGTTCGAGGACGTGGGCGAATTCATCCGGGAGATTCAAGCGCTGGAGCGCCGCCCCTCGCGGGATCCCATGCAGCGCCGCCTTTTCAAAGATTGATCCCCTTCCCTTCCACCCTGCTGTTGCAACCCCAAGCCCCGCGCGCACCCGCCACACCTTGATCCGAAACACCCTGACGTGATCTCCCTTATCGGCTCCCGTCCCGCCATCCAGGTGGGACGCCATCAAGTGATGAACTATGACACCGCCTGGCTGGCGGTGGCCCTGCGCCGTGCCGCGAGCGCGGCGGAGCGACACGATTTCCCATTCGTCGATGAAATCCGGATGGGCATCGAGAAGTACCTGGAGACGAAATGCCCGCTCAGGCTCCTGCCGCTGCCCGATCTCTTCGACCGGGTGCGCCACATGCTGGTGCGGATCGGCTGCGAGAGCATCGCGGAGAAGCTCGAGCCGCTGGCACCGCCGGTTCCCCTTTCGCTGGTGCGTCTCGCGAAGGAAGCGGGCAACGGCTTCGAGCTGGCATTCTACGGCCTGCTGCGGGAGGAGCTCGCGGAGTTGCGCAAGGCGGGGGCGGAGGAAATCCGCTTCACCGGCCTGAAGGAGGCCGCGCAGGTCCTGTGCGCCGTGGAGAAATGGGACCAGCGCTGCGACATGCTACTGGCCGATATCCGCGGTTTTCTCGACGAACTCGACCGCGAGCGGCATCCCTTCCGCCGTCCGATGCGACTGAGGCTGGATGCCGAGCGCTGAGGCCCGTAGCTTTCCGCATGTCCAAGACCCTTTTCGAGAAGATCATCGACCGCGAAATCCCAGGTGATTTCGTCCATGAGGACGATCTCTGCGTCTGTTTCCGCGATATCTCGCCGCAGGCCCCGGTACATCTCCTGCTGGTGCCACGCCGGCCGATCCCGCGGATCGCGGAGGCCGCGGATGGCGACCAATCGCTGCTGGGGCATCTGCTGTTGACCGCCCGCCGGGTGGCGAAGGAGCAAGGTTTGGGGGAGGACGGGTTCCGTCTTGTAATCAACAACGGACCCGATGGCGGGGAGGCGGTGCCTCATCTCCACATTCATATCCTGGGGGGCCGGCAGATGAATTGGCCTCCGGGCTGATCGTTAGATTGCGGCTGGTGCGGACTCTGCTTTCATGCTGCGGATGCCGAAAGCCTTGGTCTGCCTGCTCGCCGTCCTTTCCTTCGCCGGTTCCGCGTTCACCGCGGAGTCCGCGCCGATCCCGACCCGCCGGGTGGTGATGGTTCACGGGATTTTCCAAGACGAGTGGCGTTGTTTCGGGCGCTTGCGCCGTGAGCTCGAAGCCAACGGGGTAGAATGCGTGTGCCCCTCGCTGAAGCCCGCCGATGCCCGCGACGGCCTGCCGAAACTAGCCGAACAGCTCAAGCGGGCGGTGGACGCCAAGTGGAAGAAGGACGATCGTTTCGTGCTGATCGGTTTCAGCATGGGCGGGTTGGTGGGACGTTATTACCTGCAGGAACTTGAAGGGGCGGACCGCTGCGACGGGATCTTCACCGTGGCCACGCCTCACTACGGGACGCGGATGGCCTGGCTGTGGTATGGCGAAGGTGCCCATCAGATGCGGCCCGGCAGCGAGTTCCTGGCGGATCTGGCGGCGACCGAGCACCGGCTGGGACATATCCCCGCCGTGACCTACCGCACCTGTGCCGACCTGATGATCGTGCCCTCGCAAAGCTGCAACTGGGATCGCGCCGAGAACGTCACCGTGTCCTGTCCCATTCATGCGCTGATGTCCTGCGATCCGAACGTCCGGCGGGATATCGTCAGCCGGCTGGCGATGCCTTCGACTGCGGAGCGCGGGCTGCCGGTGATCAGGACGAGACAGCAGGTTTCGCGGCAGGCGAGGACCCCGTGAGAGCCCGGGTTTCGGAGAATTTCGTTGCGCTCGCCCGGATTGCGCGGTTCCAAGGGGCAGCCCCGTATGCCCGAGCACGATCCCATTTCCGCCGTAGCGGCCGCCGGCCCCGCGGTGAAGCCGTGCCCGCCGGTACTGATGATCCTCTTCAACCGACCGGATCTCGCGGAGCAGGTCTTCGCCCGGGTGCGGCAGGCCCGGCCCGCCCGGCTCTACCTCGCGGTCGATGGCGCGCGGGACGCGGTCAAGCATCCTGCCGACGCCGGACGGACGGCGCGCTGCCGCGAACTCGCCGGAAAGGTGGACTGGCCCTGCGAATTGAAGACGCGGTTTTCGCACGTGAACCAAGGCTGCGGGCGCGGCCCGAGCAATGCGATCACGTGGTTCTTCGAGCATGAGGAATCAGGCATCATCCTGGAAGACGATTGCCTGCCCGAGACGAGCTTCTTTCCCTTCTGCGCGGAGATGCTCGCGCACTATGCGACCGAATCCCGGGTGATGCACATCAACGGGAACAACTTCGCGCCTGCCGATGCGAAGGGCATCTACGGGGCTTATAGCTTCGGATTCGGCCGCTATGCCCAGGCCTGGGGATGGGCGTCGTGGGCGCGGGCGTGGAAGTACTTCGACTACGACGTGAAGGGCATCCAGGAGGAAGCGGCGGAAACCTTCGCGACCGCCGGCGTGGAGCCGGTGCGGCATGCCGCGCACCGCGACCGGGTGATCTCGACGCTCGAGCACCATCACCACG
>CBFGPU010000194.1:0-5859 GCA_965650715.1 uncultured Haloferula sp.
GTGAGGCACACGTCGGCGAGGGAGAGGTCGTGTCGGATGGACGGTGAACAATTCGCTTTCATGGGACTTTTTCAAGGTCCCATAACCCTCAGCTTCGTCAAGAAGTTAGGACCTCCCGATAGTCTGCCTTCAGAAGGGGAAGGGGAAGCCGCCCCGGCGGATCCCGAATTCCCGGGTGGTCAGCTCGCCGTTGTCATCCTTGTCCCTTTTGTCGAAGGCTTTCAGAGCCTTCGGCCACGGCACTCCCGGCTTCAAGGTGTCCGCGTATTCCTCGGGACCCAGCAGCTCGTTTTCATCCGCGTCCGCCAAGAGGTAAAGTTCCAGACGGGTGGGCTTGCCCCCCGTGATCCCGCCCCGGCTGGCCAAGAACTCCTCGAGGCTGACGAAATTGTCGTCGTTGGTATCCGTCTTCTGGAACCGGAACAGGCTGTAAGCCACGCTCACCCGCTTGCTCTGAGTCGCTTGGAATTCGATAGGGCTCAGTTGGTTATCGCTATCGATGTCCGCCCGGTCGAACTTGGCGTTGAGCTTGCGGGCTTGCGCCGAAGCCATGGGGGCGCTGAGCGCGAGGATGAGGATGCCGGGAAAAATCGCCTTGTTCATGAGGAGAAATACTTAAGAAATGTTTAGGAGTCCAAAAATAGCCCCCATCGGAGGGGTGTCAAGGGATCGCGCCTAACAGCTAGGCAACCCCCTGATCGCCCCCCGGACGGGGCTCGCGGGAAAGACGCAGGTCCCCCTTCGGCTATTCATTCCGCCGTGCCGCCTTCAATTTGTTTGAAAAGTAAAACCTATCCCGCATGTAGGTCACACGCCCATGAACCGCCTCTCCCTCGCCTGCCTCGCCGCCCTCACGATTCTGCCGCTCCACGCCCGGGACGTCCTGCTCCAAGGAAAGGGCAAGCTCGCCCTCTGGAGCGATGGCAAAGTCGGCTGGGAAATGCCTTGGGGCGGCATCCATGATCTCCATCAGGACATGGACGGCCTCATCTACGTCCAGAAGGACATGCGCGAGGTCTGCGCCATCGACCCGAAGGACAAGAAGGTCGTGTGGAGCTACGACTCCACCCAGGGCAATGGCAACGAAGGCAAGCGCCTCGAAGTCCACGCTTTCCAACCCCTTCCCGATGGCAGCCTCATGATCGCGGAAAGCGGCGTCGGTCGCATCATCGAGATCGACCGCTCCGGCAAGCTGCTCAAGGAGATCAAGCTCAAGCTCGATCACCCCGACGCCCACCGCGACACCCGCCTCGCCCGCAAACTCGACAACGGCCACTACCTCGTCTGCCAGGAAGGCGACGGTGCCGTCCGCGAGTACGATGCGGAGGGCAAGCTTGTCTGGGACTTCCCCGTCCCCATGTTCGGCAAGGAGCCCAGAGGCGGCCACGGTCCCGAAGCCTTCGGAAATTCCACCTTCAGCGCCCTCCGCCTCAAGAACGGCAACACCCTCCTGACCACCGGCAACGGCCACTCCGTCCTCGAGGTCACCCCGGCCAAGGAGATCGTCTGGAAGATCGAGCAGAACGACCTCCCCGACATCACCCTCGCTTGGGTCACCACCCTGCAGATCCTCCCGAATGGCAATTACGTCATCGGCAACTGCCACGCCGGCCCCGGCCAGCCCATCCTCATCGAAATCGAGCCCGAGACCAAAAAGGTCGTCTGGCAACTCGACGGCTTCGAAGCCTTCGGCAACGACGTCTCGAACACGCTCGTCACGAAGCCCTGAGTTCCACGTGGCGGGCAGATGGGGTTTCCATGAAGATTCGGTTAAAAAGCCCTTCATGTGCCGGAGTTCGTTGACATGTACTGGCGGGGTTCCTCACATGAATTCATGATGAAGATCCTCCTCGTGGTTCCGATGCTGTTGTCGGGAATTGGTATCCTGTCGGCCGCACCGATTGTGCCGCGGTTATTGGAGGTCATCCCGAACGGGGGGCTGGAGGCGGGCGAGACCTCTTTCGGGCGCGCCTTGGATTTCGATGATGAGGAGATCCTCGTCGGCTCATATCAGGGGGCCCACGTCTATGACCGTTCGACGAACTCCCATGTCCGCGCCCTAGGTGGGGAGCTTCCTGCCGCCATCGGCTTCGGAGCAAGTGTGGCGATTTCCCCGGAGTGGTACGCTGTATCGTCCGTCTCGTTTCATACCGGCTCCGTCCATCTTTTCCGGCGCAGTGACGGAGCCTTGGTTCGAACGATTCCGGAACCTCCGGGCGGACCTAGCGAATCCAAGTTCGGGCAGACGATCGCGATCGAGGGCCACCGGCTCTTCGTGTTCTTCCACAAATACCGCGCGGTGGACACCGATCCTCATCAAGGGGCGGTCTATGTCTATGACATGAGGACCTGGGAGGTCGAGCGCATCATCACCTCCGGAGAAGGCGTGCCATTCGATGGATTCGGCCAGTCCATCTCGGTCGATGGGAACACGCTCGTGGTGGGAGCCGCCCGCAAGGATGAATTCACCGGCACCGTGTACATCTTCGATGTCGAGACCGGAGCAAGAAGGGCGAAGGTACGCGTCCCGGCACCCGCCCAGGACCACTGGTTCGGCACGGCGGTGCTGGCGAGAGGCGAGCGGGTCTACGCGACCAGCCGCTACGGGGTGTGGGAGTATTCCGCGGCAGATGGCAGCTATCTGGGCAGCTTCGTCCCCCAGCCCGCCGCGGATTATTACGACTGGTTCGGATCGGATCTGGAAGTCACCGATAGCGGGCTGCTGGTGACGTGGAGCCGCACGGGGCTCTACGTCTTCGATGCGGCGACCCGCGGGCAACTGGAGATGCAGAACAATCCCTTCGACGATCATACAGGGACGGCGCGTCCCGGCCCTCTGAAAGCGAGGGGCGACGTGTTGCTGAGCTCGGCTTCCGGCGGGACCGACCCTGCCTCGAAAGACGGAGCGCTGTTGATCTACTCGCTTTCGCCGAGTCTGCCCGTGGTGAGGATTGAAGAGCAGTTCGTTTCGGAAGCAGCGCGTCGGATCGACGTCCCGGTCCTCGTGGAGCCGCCCTCTTCCGAAACCGTGCTGATCCATTACGAGACCGTGGAAGATACCGCCGCGGAGAAGACCGACTACACCTTCAAGGCCGGGACCTTGACGATTCCCGCCGGTGCGGACTCGGGGAGCATCAGGATCCCGATCAGGAGCGACAAACTCGCGGAGCCTCAGGAAAGGTTCCACCTGCGGATACTCTCCGTGACGGGAGCCGGCTCGGCCCTGACGGATGTGGCGCTCCACATCGAGGACGACGACCTGCCCCGTGAGCAGGAAGTTTCCGCGGCCGCCAACCCTGCCTCCTACGCCGGGGATGAATTCGGGCTCAGTCTCGCCGCAGCTGGCAACCGGGCCTTCGTGGGGGCGCGTAACCTCGATGGCGCAACGGACAGCCGCGGAGGCGTCCACGTGATGGATCTGAAATCGAAGGAGATCATCGACCGGATCGAGCCCGAAGGGTTCGCCCCCGATGCCTTCTTCGGGATCGGCCTGGCGATGGACAATAAGCTCCTGGCGGTCGGAGCATTGAAGAGCCGGGAGAATCCCTCGGTGCCGGCCGTGTATTTCTATAACGCCAAGACCTTGCAAGAGGTGGACATGATCTCCCCGCCGGACGCGGACCACGTGGATTTCGGAAAGGTCATCGCGATGCGTGGCAATCACATCGTCCTCGGCATGCCGTACGAGAACAAGCAGGGCTTCGGGGTCGGGGCTTGTTTGGTCTATGATCGCCGGGACTTCTCGTTCCGCTATCGGCTGGAGCCGCCGGAGACCGTCCTCGGCGGGTTCTTCGGCACCGCGCTTTCGATCGACGGGGACAACATCGCGATTGGAGGAGATCTCAAGATCTTTGTGGCGGATCTCAAGGATGGAAGCATGCGGTATGCGATCGATTCGCAGGACCCCGGTCTTGACCACACCACCTTGGGATTCGGGGAAGTTCTCGCGATGCAGGGGCATTACCTGGTAGCCGGGAATCCCTCGGATGACAGCGTGATCCCCAACAGCGGCTCGGTTCTTGTCTTCGATTCGCGCAACGGGCAACTACTCGACACGCTCAGATCCGGTAGTGGATCGTCGAATTTCGGCGGTGCCGTGGCCATCGATGGCAAGCGCTTGCTTGTATCTTCAGGCGGCCAAAAGGATCTCCACCTCATGAATCTCTCCACGGGTGCCGAGCTGCTTCACTACAAGCTCCAGGTCCCCGCAAGTGGTTTCTTGTACGGGCACACCATGGCGGTGACCTCCTCGCACTACGTGCTTGCCGCTCCGAACGGCCTCACGTCCGACCAGGGCAGCCTGTTCTCCGTCGCCAAGAAGAAGTCGATCTTTCCGGGATTCTGAGAGCTCCGGCGGCGCGAAACGGCTCTTCCCAGATCGAAGTTGCCCTTCCTCCATCCCGGCCCTATCCCTCACAGGGACCACCGGGATGAAGCCGCTCACCCTCATCGATTGCGACGTCCACTGCGTGCCGCTCACCGCGGACGAGATCGTCTCCCGTCTCCCCGCCTACTTCCGCACCCAGGGCCTCGTGCTCCCCGGCGGCCCCGGCCTCCCGCATCCCACCGGTGTCCGCCGTGTCGATGCCGCCGGGCCGAACGGCGAGCCCCCCGGCTCCTTGCCTTCAATGATGCAGGAGCAGCTCCTCGATGCCTATGGCGTCGATTTCGCCGTTCTCATCGAAGCGAAGATCCTCACCGTCGGCGTTCACCCGGATACCCATTTCGCGAACGCCATCGTCAGCGCGCACAACGACTGGCTGCGCGAAAAATGGCTCGCCGCGGACAAGCGCTTCCTCGGCAGCATGATCGTGACCCCGCTCGATCCACAGGCCGCCGCGAAGGAAATCCGCCGCGTCGCCGGCTCGGAACGCATCGTCCAGGTCGTCATGACCAGCGCCACCCGCATCCCGCTTGGCGACCGCATCTACTGGCCGATCTACGAGGCCGCCTGCGAAGCCGGCCTGCCCGTCGCCGTCCACCCCGGCGCGGAAGGGAAGGGCGTCGCCGGAGCCTTCACCGCCGGCTTTCCGTCCAGTTACCTCGAGTGGCACACGAATCTGCCGCAGAACTTCATGGCCCAGCTCACGAGCCTGCTCACCCGCGGCGCCATGAGCCACTTCCCCGAGCTCCGCTTCGTCATGGTCGAGGGCGGCTTCGGCTGGGTCCCGCATCTCCTCTGGCGTCTCGACAAGAACTGGAAGGGTCTCCGCTCCACCGTTCCCTGGCTCGACCGCTTGCCGAGCGAATACGTCCTCGACCGCGTGCGCTTCACCTCCCAGCCCGTCGAGGAGCCGCCCTCCCGCGACCAGCTCCTCGAGCTCCTCCACATGATGCATGCCGAGCGCACCCTCATGTTCTCCAGCGACTACCCGCACTGGGACAACGACTCCCCTCTCCGCGCCTTCCCCAAGCTCCCGCCCGAACTCAAGGACCGCATCTACTGGCAAAACGCCGCGGAACTCTACGGCCTCTCTGTCTCCCCACTGATCAGTGATCACTGATCACTCGGCACTGTCTTCCGCCGATGTCCGAAAAGCGCTCCATCCCCGTCTGCCCTGCCGCCGAGCTTCCCCCCGGCGAGCGCCGCATCGTCGATCTTGGCGACGGCCGCTCCATCGGTGTCTTCAACGTCCACGGCAAGTACTACGCCCTTCGTAACTACTGCCCCCACGAAGGCGCGGAGCTCTGCCGCGGCACCATTACCGGCATGAACGAGCCCTCCGATGTCGGCGAGTTCCGCTGGGTCAGGGAAGGGGAGATCCTCCGCTGCCCCTGGCACGGCTGGGAATTCGACATTCTCACCGGCAAGTCCGTCTTCAATCCCAACCAGGTCCGCGTCGCCACCTACGAAACCGT
>CBFGPU010000195.1:0-5827 GCA_965650715.1 uncultured Haloferula sp.
GCGCGTCTCGGAGAGGCGCAGGCGGTTCTCCACCCGCTTGCGCTCGGTGATGTCCCGGGCCGTGGCGAGGACGCGCGTGCCGCCGTCAAACGGCAGGGCGGTCGCGACGATGTCCTGATGGACCACGCTACCATCGGCGGTCCGTGCGTGCCACTCGATGCGGTGGCTGCCCTGCGCGACCGCCTGCTGGAGGGCAGTGCTCAGCAATTGGCGTGAGTCTTCGCCATCCGCCTGCAGTCCGGGCGCGAAGTCGGCGAGGGAACGGCCGGTCATCGCCTCGTGGCCCGCGAGTCCGAGAGCCCGGATCGCGGCGGGATTGCACGCGAGAATCAGGGCATTTTCGGGATCGAGCAAGAACATGGCGTCCGCGCTGTGCTCGAAGACCAACCGCAGCCACTCCGCGCCTGCGACGGGAGGGGTTCCGGAGCCTGCGCTGCTTGCCATGAGCATGTATACCCCGGCGGCCTCCGGTTTGGGAAGCCGGGCTTCCTACACCTTTCGGTCCATTTACAGGATCCTGCGGTGGCGGTTCCGATCCGGCCAGCCGCGTCCCTTCCGTGTCCACCTTTAGTCCCATTTACGGAGTCCGCGGCGGGTGTTTCGATGCCGGACATCTTCCCGCCCCGTCGCATGAAATTTCATCCCCTCCTCTCCTATAGCCTCCTCCTTGGCGGCATTTTCTACATTTCGCTCGCTCCGAGCTTGCGGAAGCATCAGCCCGATGCCGCCGTGATGGCGGAGCGCGGCAAGTATCTCGTGGGTCTCGGCGGCTGTGCCGATTGCCATACGCCCAAGATCATGACCGAGAACGGTCCGGTCGACGACGAGAGCCGTGCCTTCGCCGGGCATCCGGAGGATCTCGAGCTCCCGCCGCCGACCGAGACCGGCGGCCCGTGGGAGTCCTCGACCGCCGGGATGACCGCGTGGAGCGGGCCATGGGGCGTGAGCTATGCCTCGAACCTCACCCCGGACCCCGCCACCGGCCTGTGGTCGGAGGACGTCTTCATCTCGGCGATGAGAACCGGCAAACATCGCGGCATCGGTCGCCCGATCCTCCCGCCGATGCCTTGGCAGACCTTGGCCAAGGCAACCGACGAGGATCTGAAAGCGATCTACGCCTACCTTCGTACTTTGCCCCCCGTTTTCAATCAGGTGCCCGACCCCGCTCCTCCCATCGCGGTGCAAACCGCCGGGCGCTGACAGCGAGCGCGCTCCGCGTTTCCTCACGTTCCCTCCAGAGCATGCTCGTTCGCGTCGCGTACCAACTCCTCCTCGTGCCGCTGTAGCGCCTCCTTCGTGTAGATCCGGGCGCGGATGTCTTCAAAAAGACAATACACGCATGGCACCAGCAGCAACGTGTTGAAGAGATTGATCAATCCCCCGAAGGCCAAACTCACCGCCATCGGGATCAGGAATTTCGCCTGCACGCTCGTCTCCGTGATCATCGGCAGCAGGCCGATGAAGCTCGTCACGGAGGTCAGGAAGATCGGGGTGAAGCGCGCCTTGCCGCCTCGTAGCACCGCCTCCCTCACCGTGTGGCCCTCTCTCCGGTAGCGGTTCATGAATTCCACCAGCACCAGGCTTTCGTTGATCACCACGCCTGCGAGCGCGATCACCCCGATGATGCTCATGACGCTGAAGTTCATCCGGAACAGGATGTGCCCGATGATCGCGCCGATCATGCCGAAGGGGATGACGCTCATCACGATCAGCGGCTGGGCATAGCTGCGCAGCGGGAGAGCCAGCACCATGAAGATGCCGAAGAGCGCGAGCACGAATCCCTTCGACAGATCCGAGACGCTCTCGCGCTGGTCCTTTTGCTCGCCTTGGAAGCTCCACATCACGCCGGGGAACTCCGCGTGCATCTGCGGGAACACGGTCTTGCGCATCCACTCCACCGTCTCGTTCGCGTTCGCGTTCGGGTTGGTGCGGTCGATGTCCGCGGTCACGTTGATCGAGCGGAAGCGGTTCGCGCGCCGGATCACCGCGTAGCCCCGGCCTTCCTCCGCGTCGGCCACCTCCGCGAAGGGGATTTCCTCGCCTTCCGGAGTGCGGATCCGCATGTCGGAGAGGTTCTGTAAACTACGACGTTCCTCGTAGGGATAGCGGACATAGACGCGCACCTCGTCGCGCCCGCGCTGGAGACGTTGCACCTCCTCGCCGTAGAAAGCCTGCCGCACCTGCCGCGCGATCGTCTCCAGCCGCAAGCCGAGCGCCTCGCCCGCCTCAGTCACGCCGAGTTTCACTTCGCGCTTGCCGTCGAGGTTGCTGTCGCCGATGTCGATGATGCCGTTCTGCGTCGCGAGCTGCTCCTTCACGAACTCGGCAGCGGCATCGAGCTCGTCCATGTCGGGGCCGGTAAGTTCCAGATCCACCGCATTGCCGCCCGCGGCTGTTTGGAGCTGGAAGGACAGCTCGACCGCGCCCGGGATCGCGCCGACCCGCTTGCGCCAATCCGCGATGATCGCGTCCGCGAGAAGATCGGGGCGGTTGCGCGAATCGGCACCCTGGAGCTCCACGGTGACTTCGCCGACGTTCACGCCCTTCGAACGCGCGAAGCTGAGGCCCGGAGTGTAAGGTTGCGAGCCGACGCTGGCGAGCGTGTGTTTGATGATCGGGCGCCCCTGTTCGTCCTGGACCTCCTTCTGGATCGCGAGTGCCGCCTCTTCGATCTTGCGGACGGCGGCCTCCGTGGTTTCGACCGGCACGCCGTTCGGCAGGGTCAGCTTGGCGCTGATCACCTCCGCTTCCACCCGCGGCATGAATTCGAATTTCACCAGCCGCCCGCTGGCCAGCAGCCCCAGCGTGATGAACAGGATCGCGGCGAAGGTCGCGACCGTGGCATGGCGCCACTCGACGAGACGTCTCAGCAGCGGTCCGTAAACGCTTCGAACGAAAATATCCAAGGTCCCCGCAATCTTCCGTTGTATGCGCAGGAATCGGTTCGGGTGATTCGGGTTCACCGGCTTCAGATGCGAGAGGTGAGCCGGCAGGATCAGGTTGGTCTCGATTAGCGACACCACGAGCACCGGAATCACGATCCAGGGAATCTGCCGCCAGATGTTCCCGCTCACTCCCTGCACGCCGAACATCGGCATGAAGGCGATCATCGTCGTGAACACGCCGAAGGCCGCCACGCTCATCACCTCCCAAGTGCCGCGGGGTGCGGCAAGGTGCGCCGGTTCACCTTGCTCGATGCGCTCGTTCACGCGCTCGCCCACCACGATCGCATCGTCCGTCACGATGCCCAGCACCAGGATGAAAGCGAACAGCGAGATCATGTTGATCGAGATGTCCGCATGCGGCAGTGCGAGCAGCGCTCCCGCGAAGGCGATCGGAATCCCCAGCGCCACATGGAAGGCCAGCGCCGGACGCAGGAACAGGGCGAGCGCGATGTAAACCAGCAGGAAGCCTTGGAAGCCGTCGTTCAGCAGGAGATGGATGCGGCCCTCCAGCAGTACCGCCTCGTCATTCCAGATCTCGAGATCGACGCCGCGCGGGACGTGGGTGGCTTTCTCCGAAACGAAATCGCGGACCAACTCGGCGACGCGCAAGGTATCCTCGTCACCGGTGCGGAAGATATTCAGGAGGATCGCCGGGTGTCCGTCGTAGCGCGAATAGAGGTCCTCTTCCTTGAAGCCGTCCACCACCTTCGCGATGTCGGAGAGCTTCACCACCGTCCCGTCCGGCCGGGTCACCACCGTGATCTTCTCGATATCCTCCGCTTCATAGCGCCGGTTCTGGGCGCGGATCAGGATCTCGCCGGCCTTGGTCCGCACGGAGCCGCCGGGCAGGTCGATCGAGGTCGAGCGCACGGCATCCGCCACCTGTTCGAAGGTGAGCCCGTATTCCCGCAGGGTGTTCTCGGAAACCTCGATCGAGATCTCGTGGTCGCGCACGCCCGCCAGCTCGATCTGCGTGATCTTCGCCTCGCCCAGCACTGCGTTCTTTGCGCCCTGCCACGCCTTGTCCAAGGCATTGCCGGGTGCCTTGCCACCGTAGGAAAGCAAGTCGTCCCGCACGTCCTCGGCTATCGCGCGCAGCGTGCGCTCGTCGGTATCCGCGGTGACCGCCAGACTCATCACCTGGTGCTTGAGCAGCACGTCCGCGATGATCGGTTTCTCGACGCTTTCGGCGAAGTTTTGAATCGCATCGACGCGGCTCTTGACGTCGTTGAGCACTTTGCGCGTGTCCTTGCCGGCGGCCACCTCCACCACCACCACGCCCACGCCTTCGGCACTTGTGGAAGTCAGGCGCTCGATCCCGTCGAGGTCCTGGATCGCTTCCTCGACCGGCAGGCAAACGCCCTTCTCGACTTCCTCCGGTGTCGCGTTGGGGTACGGCGTGTTAACCGTGATGAAGTTCGCGGAGATCTCCGGGAAGATCTCCTTCTTCAAGCGGATCCAGGTGACGACCCCGCCCGCGAAGAGCGCGATCATCAGGAAATTGGCCGCGACCTTGTTGCGGGCCCAGAATTCGATCAGGCCTTTCATCTACTTCGCGGCGGTTTCGACTTCCTTGCCGTCGTGCGAGACGACTTTCACTTCCATGCCCTCGATCACGGCGGTCAGGGCGGTGACACAGAGGCGTTCGCCATCCTTGAGGCCTTCGGACACCAGCACGTCGTCCTGTTCGGTGCGGGCGATCTTCACCTCGCGCGTGGTCACGGTATGACCGTCGCCGACCACCATCACGCGATTGCTTTTCACGAAGGCGCGGCGCGGCACCCGCACCACCTTCTCGATCACGATGCCTTCGATGCCAGTGTGGACGAATTGCCCCGGCAGCGGCGCGTCGGGCTGGCTTCCATCGATGCGGGCGACGACCATGATCGAGCGGTTGGCGCGTTGGATCTCGCCCTCGGTTCGGTCCACCACGGCCTTCCAGGTGCGGCCGCGCCCGCCGGATTCCCTGAGGACGATTTCCTGTCCGCGCAGGTCGAAAAAATCCGCATCTTGCCGCGGCACCGGCAGGCGCACTTCCAGGATTTTGGTCGCGTAGAATTCCGCAAGCGGTCCCGCTTTCGCCACATGCGTGCCGAGATCGACGAGCTTTTCGCGGATGCGGCCGTCGTAAGGCGCGCGCAGCCGGGTCCGTTCGAGATCCCGCATCGCGCGGTTCACGGCGGCCTGCATCGCCTCCACCTTCGCCCGCGCCGCGGCGAGTTGGGGGAGGCGGCGCACCAGGTCGTTCGGCGTTTGATCGGGACGCGCGATTCGCTCCCAATCCCGCTCAGCCTGTTCGGCCCGCATCTCTTCCTGAGCGACCTGCAGCTTGGCATCCGCCAGCGAGGCTTCCGCTTGGGCCAGGGCGGCCTTGTAGTCGGAGGGATCAATTTCTAACAGAATGTCGCCTTCCTTGAAGTTGCCGCCCACCTTGTAGTCCGGTGAAACGGCGATCACGGTGCCTTCCACCTCGGCGGCGGCACGGGTTACGGTGGCAGGCTCCACGGTGCCCTGCGCGGGAATCATCACTTTCAGATCGGCCTCCTTCGCGGTGATCGTTTCCACTTCCGGCACCGGCTTCGGCGGCACGGTGGAAACCGGAGTCTTCTTCAGGGCGAAGAGGCCGGCGGCGATGCCGAAACCGGCGATCAAGATCAGCACGGCGAGCGCGATCCGGACGATTCGTTTCATGTTGGAGAAGGGATCAGGGGCCGCGCAGGACGACATCTCCGCCCAGCGCGAGGTGAAGGTTGACACGATTGTCGAGCAGCAGGCGCCGCACGCTGACGAGCGCCGCGGCGGCCTCGATCTGGCGGTTCTGCGAGGCGAGATAGGTGAGCACGCCGCCGGTGCCGTTGCGGAATTCCTCGTTGGAGCGTAGT
>CBFGPU010000196.1:0-5826 GCA_965650715.1 uncultured Haloferula sp.
CTCATGCTTCTGAAGAATGCGGAGATCGCCGCGAAGGGTATCCTGCCCGCGTGCCAGGATACCGGCACGGCGACGGTGATGGGCAAGAAGGGACAGCGGGTGTGGACCGGTTGTGACGATGCGGAGTGGCTTTCGAAGGGCATCCACAAGACGTATCAAGAGGAGAACCTGCGCTACTCGCAGACCGCGCCGCTGACGATGTACGAGGAGGCGAACACCAAGACCAACCTGCCGGCGCAGATCGACCTCTACGCGGCGGAGGGCGATGCCTACAAATTCCTCTTCGTGAGCAAGGGCGGCGGCTCGGCGAACAAGACTTTCCTCTATCAGGAGACGAAGGCGCTGCTGAATCCGAAACGGCTGAAGGAATTCTGCGTGGAGAAGATGCGCTCGCTGGGGACCGCGGCGTGTCCGCCGTACCATCTGGCGATCGTGATCGGCGGGACTTCCGCGGAGGCGTGCCTGAAGACGGTGAAGCTGGCTTCCACACGCTACTACGACGCGCTGCCGACGAGTGGCAACGAGCATGGCCGGGCCTTCCGCGATGTGGAGCTGGAGAAGGATCTGTTAGATGCGGCGCGGCAGATCGGGATCGGCGCGCAATTCGGCGGGAAGTACTTCGCGCTCGACGTGCGGGTGGTGCGCTTGCCGCGTCACGGGGCGTCCTGCCCGGTGGGGATCGGCGTGTCGTGTTCCGCGGACCGGCAGGCGAAGGCGAAGATCACGAAGGACGGGATCTTCCTCGAGAAGCTGGAGAAGAACCCGGGACGCTTCATCCCGGAGAAGTATCGCGACTGGAAGTTCAAGGGCGTGGAGATCGATCTCGACCAAGGGATGGAGAAGACGCTCGCCACGCTGAGCAAGTATCCGGTGACCACGGCAGTGTCGCTGAGCGGGACGATCATCGTCGCGCGGGACATCGCGCATGCGAAGATCAAGGAGCGGCTGGACGAGACCGGCGAGCTGCCGGACTACATCAAGGACTATCCGGTGTACTACGCGGGGCCTGCGAAGACCCCGGCGGGATATCCCTCGGGGTCCTTCGGTCCGACAACGGCAGGGCGGATGGATTCGTACGTGGACCTTTTCCAAAGCCACGGCGGGTCGCGCGTGATGCTGGCGAAGGGCAACCGCTCGCAAGCGGTGACCGATGCCTGCAAGGCGCATGGCGGGTTCTATCTGGGATCGGCGGGGGGACCGGCCGCGCTGCTGGCGAAGGAGCACATCAAGAGCCAGGAGGTGGTGGAGTATCCGGAGCTCGGGATGGAGGCGGTGTGGAAGATCCGGGTGGAGAATTTCCCGGCTTTCATTCTGGTGGATGACAAGGGAAACGACTTCTTCAAGAAGATCAACGAGTGTCCGGTGTGCGTGTGATGGTCACGATTTTCTCGTAGCCTTCCTTGGACAAGTCGCAGCGGATGAAACCGCCTGCGAAATAGACGAGCGCCTCATGGCACCCTTCGCAGAGGATGACTTCGTGGCGTTCGGTGCCATCGCCCCAGCGCAGGTACCAGTCGGCATGGAATCCGCCGCAGCCCTTCTCGCCGTACCATGGCTCGTAGGTTCCGGGATCGGCGAGGACATCAGCCAATCGCTCGGCGTTCGCTTCGGGTAGAGCGGGATCGTTGCACCAGAACGCATGCCCGTGTCGCATGGATCGCGGGCAAAAAATCACCTGAGCTGACAACTTCGGAAAATCGAACCCGGGATGCGCCATTCCCGAGCGAATTTCGTCCGGCTTTCGTGCCGGAGGTAAAAAGAACTCCGACAGGGGTGTGGTGATCACCGCGCCGCGCATGTTCCACTTGTTGGCGATCACGGGCAGCGGCCAGGTCCGCCAGACGACAAGGCCCAAGATCAGTCCCACCATCGCGATGGTTCTCTTACGTCTGCGTCGCGGCACGGCGGCTTCCTTTTCTCGATCCTGGATGATCGCCAACTAGACCGGGGCTCGCGCTTCGATGGAAGCTCAAAGGGAGATGGCGGAGGGAGGGATTATCCTCCGGGCTATGCCGGTTTGCGGCTGCGCCGGGGAGATTGTCGTCGCGAAGCTCCTTCCTGCGTTCGAACCCTAAAGACAAGCGCTTCGCGCAGGGGTTCTCATCCCTCTCCCTCCGCTGGCGACTGCGGTCCGCCAAAACGAAACGGCCCGCAGGATGAGTGCGGGCCGTTTCGTTTAAAGGTG
Organism: uncultured Haloferula sp.; assembly: GCA_965650715.1. Classification (GTDB taxonomy): domain Bacteria; phylum Verrucomicrobiota; class Verrucomicrobiia; order Verrucomicrobiales; family Akkermansiaceae; genus Haloferula. The sequence continues at coordinate 2,186 of CBFGPU010000196.1, forward strand.
GCGGAGAGAGAGGGATTCGAACCCTCGGTGAGTTTTACCCCACGTTCGATTTCGAGTCGAGTGCCTTAAACCGAGCTCAGCCATCTCTCCTTTAGCGGCTGGGGGCGGGAAATTAGCAAGGACTCCCGCCTTGTAAAGCCTCCGCTGCAGGGATTCGGCGCAATCACTCTTCTTCCGGCGCGACGGTGACGGCGAGGGAGGCGGGCTTTTCCTCGGTGGCTTGGCCGGAGACCGCGGCAGGCGCGGGAACGGGCGGGGCTTTCGGGAAGGTGAAGCTCTCCACGCGGCTGCGGCGCATGGCCTCGCGCGAGATGAAGTCCACAAGGGTTCCGGAAAAGAGCACGGCGCAGGCGGCGAGGCCCATGCCGAGCACCCACCAGCGTTCGCTCACGCGCGAGCGGCCGTAAGAGGCCTCGCAATCCACCGCCTGCCGGAGCTTGGGCGGGGCGGCACGGCGCGCGGAAGGCGGCAGCACCTCGAAGGCGGGGTGCACCACCGGGTTTTCCAAGGCCATGTCCGGGATCGGGAGTTCCACGGGCACATCGGCTTTCGGGGCGGTGCGAGATGGAAAGGGAATATCGGCCCGACCGGCGAAGCAGTCGAAATCCTCCGCCGGCAAGCCTTCAACCGGGAATTCGCCGGCCCCGAGCAGGACCTTTCGGACCTCCGTGACGGCGACGAAGTCCTCGAAGGGCACGGAAACCGCCGGTTCATCGCCATTCGGGGTGACCGGCAGGGGGCGGAGGCTTTCGGGAAGAATCATAGTCGGGACAACTATTTGCCGTCAGGTGTACCCTCCGCGATCACGTAGGGTCAATAATCATTTTTTCTTAAATAATAGGACTCCTTTTCCAAAAAAGACCTGACGCCCTCGCGGGGGCGGTGTTTGGATCGGCGTCATGCATGCCTCCGTTGTCATGACCGTTCTCGCTGCCGACCGTCCCGGCCTTGTCAGCGCCCTGTCCGAGACCATCGCCGCGCATGGCGGGAGCTGGCAGGAGAGCCGGATGGCGCGGCTTGCGGGTCAATTCGCGGGGATCCTGCGGGTGGAATGCCCGGCGGGAGAAACGGAGGCGCTCTTGAAGGCGCTCGCGGGTCTGGAAAGCCAGGGCATCGCCGTGCAAGCGCGGAAGGAGGAAGTCGCGGCCCTTCCCGAACGGGAGACGCTGGGCATCGACATCATGGGCAACGACCGGCCCGGGATCATCCGCGAGCTCTCCGCCGCGATCGCCGGCGCGGGCGGAAACGTGGAGGACCTTTCGACCTCGCTGGAAAGCGCTCCGATGGCCGGACACCCGATCTTCCATGCGAAGGGAATCGTTTCGCTGGGGGCAGATGGAAATCCCGCGACGCTGATTGCGGCCATCGAGAAGATCGGGCCGGATCTGTCGGTCACGGTGGATCGCTAGGGTTCCTCGAAACAGGGCTGAATCCGGGAGTTGAACCGGCGTGGCTTCAGCCTATGCTGCGCGCCGGAGCATGGAAGACGACCTGATCGAACTTATCCGAACCGAGATCCTGGACACGGCGGAGCCTATCGGCTCGCAGAGCGACCTCTTCGCGGCAGGACTCGATTCGATGGGCATCATGCAGCTTCTCCTGGCCATCGAGGAGCGGTTCGGGGTCGCCATCGACCCGGCGGACCTGTCGCGGGACAACTTCTCGACCGCGGAGAAAATCGCCGCGCTCGTGGCGGAAAAGAAGATCGCGGCCAGCCACTGACTTCCCACCGTGCCGGCCGTCGATTCCCCATTGCCGCCGCTCCGCGCCACCCGCAGCGACGGGTTCCTCTTCGGACTGGAGAGCCTGATGAGGCGCAGCGGCCAAGGCCGTCATCTGGCGGCAACCGTGATCGAACTCGATGGGGCTCCCGATCTGGCGGCGATCCGGCGAGCCGCGGAATTGTTAGGCCGGAAGTATCCGGTACTCCATGCACGGCTCGTTCGTGGAGCCGACTTCATCGCCCGCTGGCGACTCGACGAAGCGAAGTCCGCCCCGGTTCCCGTTCGGACCTGGCGTTTGCAAGGTGTCGCGGGCGAAGGCGAAGAAATCGAATCGGTCCATGGCCTGGTGGCACGCTGCATCAACGGCCGCGACATCGACATCCGCTCGGCCGGTCCGAACCTCAACCTGCACGTGATCGCAAGGGGCACCGCGGGTTGGACACTGTTGCTGATCTGGAGCCACTCGCTGCACGACGCGGTGGGCATCGACAAGCTACTGCACGAAATCGCGAGCATCGCAGAGTTTCCGGGGGAGCACAACCCGCAGTCCGGCGGTTTGGATGACCCGCCTGCCGCGGGATCGATGGGCGAGCTCTACAAGCAGGCGGAGCCGATGATGCGCGAGATGCGGACCTTTCCCGCATGGGGCATCCGCTCGCTGCACCGCAAGGGGGTGACGCCGGGAGAGTGCCGTTTCTTCGTCCGGGCTTTCGATCCCGGGGAGACCGCCGCCGTGCGCGCGAAGATGGCGTCCACGGCGGGCGAACTACTGCTGCTGCCGTACTTCGCCTGCTGCGCTTCCCGCGCCGTGCGTGCCGTGATCGCCGCCCGCCACCCGCAGGAACGGGTCGCCATCCTCCTGTCCCTGCCGGCGCAACGGCAGGGCGACCCCTCGAAGCGCCCGCTGTTCCAGAACCACATGACGGTGTTCACGCTGCTGCTGACGCCGGACGAACTGGAAGAACTGAAACCGGCGACCCGCGCGCTTTACAAGAAGTACGCGGACTTCATGCGCCGGAAACTTCCCGGTGCGATGGATGCTCTGATGCAGATGATGGAGCGCTGCCCGTCCCGCTTCTAAAACCTGCCTGCCTTCCACTACCTGAAGGGGGAAGTCTGCTCCTTGTTCCATTCCCACACCGGGACCTTCGCCCCCGGCCTGGAGACCCTCTTCGGCAGCCGCCTGAAGAACGGCTATCATGTACCCTCCGTCTGCTCCCCTCCCGGCATCGGAATCTTCTTCTCGGAGTATGACGGCCAGCTCACCATGACCGTCTCATGGAAGGACGGCTGCCTTTCGCCCTTGGAACTGGAATTGATGAAGCAAACCCTGAGCGAAGACCTGGGAGTTCCCGTGCCGTGAACCTGATCGAAGAAATCTCCCGCCGCCATGCCCCGGAGAAAGTCGCCGTCGTCAGTGGCGACCGCCGGGTAAGCTACGGCGACTTGTTCCGTCACGCGCGCGAAATCGCGGATCTGATAGATGATCATGGGATCGAGGGACGCATCGCGCGGATCGGGCTGCAATGTCCGAACGGGGTTTCCTACATCGTGCTCTCGATGGGAATCCTGCTCGCGGGCGCTTGCCTGGTGCCGCTTGCGGAAGAGCTGACCGACACGGAGCGCGGCGAGATCGCCTCGACCACGGCGCTCGACCTGATTCTTGCGGCGGACGAACTGCCCTGGCACGGGAGCGGGGAGATCATCGCGGCGGCCGTGGCCGACGGCACGCCGTGGAAGCTTTATCGCGGTGATGGCAGCGCGCCGCAATTCCCTGAAGCAGGATTCCAGGCTCTGAATCCCGCGTTCATCCGCTTCAGTTCCGGCACGACGGGAACGAGCAAGGGCGTGGTGCTTTCGCACGAAAGCCTGCTCGCGCGCATCACGGCAGCCAATGCCGGACTCGCAATCGGGCCG
>CBFGPU010000197.1:0-5823 GCA_965650715.1 uncultured Haloferula sp.
GCAGCGATTCCGGGACCACGGTCACCGGTGCCGGCAAGGGTCCCAAGCCGGCCTTGCGCAGGTAGGCCTCCAGCAGCAGTGGCGACGGCCCGCCGACTCTCGGGAATCCCGCCGCCTCCACCTTCTCCCCCGGGACAAGCGCCGGGGAATCCCGGCTGACCACGCGGAATCCGCGGGTGCCGTCGGAGAGGAAGAACTCCGGAGGCCGCGCGTGCAGCAGCACGCCGCTGGTTTTCACCCGCTTGAAGACGGCGGGATGGGAGGTGAATAGCAGCAGGTCGGCCGCAGGAAGCGATTCGGCATCGAAGGGGTCCGCGGGGGCGGGATCGTCCACGGTCAAGAGCGCGTTGCCCATCAGGCACACGCCGGCATTCACGCGGCTGCTGCTGTCCCAATTCGCCGTGAACACGCCCCGGATGCGCACCACGCTGCCGGGCAGGGCCTCGCGTGCGGCGGGGCTCAAATTCGGATAGGGCAAGGGATAGAGGATGCTGTCATTGATGCGCACCTGCCCGTCGCGGGTGAGAAGCACCATGTGGGACGACTGCGCGGAAACGACCACGCCTTCGAGCTCCACCCACTCGGCATCCAGGCTTCCGCTCGCGATCTGTTCCCAGGTAGGCCGGATCGCTTCAGGCATCGGCGCGCTACCGAGATAGGAAGCGCGGTCGGCATAGAGCATGGGCGAGAAATCTCCCGGATCCGTCCGGCCCTCCAGTTCCCACAGCTCCCCGGCGCGCGGGGCGACACCGGAAGCGGGGGTCGAGTAGCGGACATACACGCCGCCGGTCGAGTCCTGGATGACGAGGAACTGCTCCTCCGCCATGGTCACGACTCCACGGAGGCGCGCGCGGTAAGGCTTGCGGGCTTCCTCGGGCTGAAGACGGCGGACCTGCCCGGCCCGGGTCAGGAGTTCCGCCTGGTCGATCGAGTCGCCAATGACCTCGAGCTGCCGTGCATCCACCACAACGATCCCTTCGCTCCGCCCGATCCCGTGCACCTTGACCCGCCGGTGTTCGAGCGAATCCGGCTGCAACCCGCCGGCATCCACGACCGTGACATGGAAACCGGAGTCCTGCCCCGCGAGTTCGAGCTCGAGGCGTCCCCGGGAACGGCTCGCAAAGGTCACGTTGCCTTCCCCGTGAACCCAATAGCCGCGGGTCGTCGATTCGACACCGCGCCACTCCTCGGTCCGGGGGGGGCGGGGAAACGGGTCCGGGATCACCGAAGAGATCAAGCGGGGCTCTCCCGCGAAGAGCCGCGAGCCGTCGTCGGAAGTGAGGCGGAATTCGTACATGCCCGTGACGGGGATCCGGATCCGGCCGCTGAAGGACAAGCCCACGTTGAGCGGACGAGGAGCCACCCCGATGTCGAAATCCGGCACCACGCCCTCGCTTTCGGGCTTCATCCCGTCGATGTCCGAGATCCCGATCCAAGGATTCCGCAAGTACGACTGGTATCGTAGTCCGGGCACGTAGGAGCCGTCCTCGCCTTCATGGAAGAGCACGTCCGGCGGTACCTTCCGCAAGGGCAGACCCGGCCCCTCGTAGTGGAGCTCGAGGTTGAAGAGGTTGAGCCCGTTGAACCAATCGACACGCAGGGGCTGCATGCCCTCCTCCAGGAAGACCGACGTGCTGCGCGTGACATCCGCATGATGACCGTCGATCACGATCAGCGGCGCGGTTCCGATATGGATGGCATGGCGACCCCGGGCAATCGGGCAGAGCTCGCCCTCCAACAGGATTCTCTTTCCGGCGGCAGCTCCGGCCGGAAGCGAAGGACAATCCAGCAGAAGCGTGTCGGATTCATCCTGCAACGCCACCAGACGCCGGTCGCTTGAAATGGCACACACTGTTCCTTCCAGCCGGAAGCTCGCATTCGCCCGACCGCTTCCCGCCACCGCGAGCCGGATCTCCGCGAGCGAGATCAATCGGGGCGCAGCATCCGGCCCCTCTTCCGCCCTGGCGAGGTCCATCCCGCTCCCAAACAGCATGCACACCGCGGCGAATCCCGCGCACGCGCCGCGACTGGAGGGAAAAAACGAAAAGGCAGCCATCTCGGGTTCGGATCGGGCACCGCATCCTGCGGCGGGCCGTGAACAGCAGCATACACGGCCCGCCGAAGAAAAGAAATCCATCCGCCCGCGGGCAAGGCAGGGGCTCCGGCGGGCCGATTTCTACCGCCTCGGGTAGTGGCCTCACGCGATGGAATACGCATAGGGTGTCAATGCTATCCCCGGATTCCTCATTAACCCCAACCCACCGGGAGTAGCACAAACCCAACCGGACGCCAGGATTCCGCCTTTCCGGAGCCCGGCACCACCGACCCGTAACGACAATGAATGAAACCCATGCCAACCCATGGCCCGGCAACCGGCGCATCGCCGCGACGCTCGGCCTGATCCTCCCTCTCTGTGCCGGATCCTCGTCCGGAACGGACTTCCCCATCGGCGTGAATTTCTCCGAAAACGCCGCCTACCTGCTGGGCGCGACGGAGACCGCCGGTGCCCCCGGATTCGAACACACGAACTGGAACAACCGCGGACGCTGGGGGGACGCGGGAATCCTCAACGACAACACCGGCACCGCCACCGCCGTGACCTTGAAGTGGGACTCCACCAACCTCTGGCAGAACGACGCCAACGAGGCCCTCGGTGGAAACCACAAGCTGATGAAGGGCTACCTCGATTCCAACGGCACGGCCATCACCGCTCCCTTCGACGGCGTCTTCGGCAACAGCGACGACAAGCCGATCATGCTTCTGACCGGCATGAACGCCTGGATGACCGCCAAGGGACTCACCTCCTACAGCGTGGTGATCTATACCGATGGCGATGACAACAGCGGCAACCGCGCCGCGAGGATCTGGCTCGCCACGGCGGACACCGCCAATCCCGTCAACGGCGATCCCGGCCTCGGTCCCGATCTCACCAGCCGGGTGGAGGTCATCGACAACTCGAACTGGGGAGCCAACCCCGTCTTCACGCGCGTGACCGGCACCTCCGGCACGGGCAACTATGTCGTCTTCAGCGGACAAACGGCGGACGCATTCTACATCCGGGTCGATGAAGCGGGCAGCGCGCCTTTCCGCGCCCCGGTCAACGCCATCCAGATTGTCGGCACCGATCAGACGCTGGTCACCGACAGCGACGGCGACGGCCTGCCCGACACATGGGAAAGCAACTTCGGCCTCGACCCGGACGACGACGGCAGCACCGATCCCGACAACGGTGCCGCGGGCGATCCGGACGGCGACAACCGGACCAACAGTCAGGAATACAACGGCGGGACCAACAGCACCAACCCCAGCAATCCCGATACCGATGCCGACGGGCTGGACGACGGCGGGGAAGCCACCGCAGGCACCGACCCCCACGACACCGATTCCGACAACGACCTGCTGCCGGACGGTTGGGAGGTCGACCATGCCCTCAACCCGCTGGACGACGGCAGCGTGAACGTGGACAACGGCCCCGACGGCGATCCCGACAGCGACATGCTGGTCAACGCGCTCGAATACGAACTCGGCGCCGACCCGAATGACGGAGACTCCGACGACGATACCCTCAGCGACGGCGTAGAGAACGCCAACGGCTTCTGGGGCGGTGACATCGCCACCGGCACCGATCCCACCAAGCCGGACAGCGATGCCGACGGACTGACGGATTCGCAAGAGAACCCCGACAACCCCTACGCGGCGGGAGTCACCCCCGGCAGCAATCCGAACCTCTCCGACAGCGATGGCGACGGCACCACCGACCGCTGGGAATTCCTGCTGGGAAGCGATCCCTCGCTGGACAGCTCGAACCTTCCAACCGTGACAGTGACGAACCACAGCTTCGAACTGCCCGCCACCGCAACCTTCCTCCAAGGCGTGCCGGACGGATGGAGCAAAGCCAACGGCCCGGCGCTCGAAGACACCTTCGTGGAGAACACCGCATCCGTGGGGATGAGCGGAGGCGAAGGCACCCAGTTCGTCGGAATCGATGAGAACACCGCGTATCTCTATCAGGATACGGGCGTGCCTTTCAGCGCTAATACGACCTACCTCATCGATCTCGCCGGCGGCTATCGCAGCGGCTTCGGAACCAGCCGGGTGGAGTTCGGGTTCTTCTCCAGCAATGCGGTCGGGAGCGACCTCGGCACCCCGGGCTGGATGGACTTGAACGGCGTCATCACGACCTCGGGAAATCCCGACGCCGACGGGGTTTACGACAAGTTCCGCGATGTCAGCGCACTCTCCACCATTGGCTCGGGTGCCCTCGGCCGCGCCTACTCGCTGGTCACCGGAGCCACCCCGCCAAGCGGCAACATCGTCGTCTTCATCCGCCAGGCCGGCGGCGGCCGCGTACTCGTGGACAACATCCGCATCCTCGCCGTGCCGAACTCGACCGACGTGGACAACGACGACCTGCCGGATGCCTGGGAGCTCGCCAACCGCCTCGACGCCCGCAGCGCAACGGGTGACAACGGTGCCTCGGGCGATCCCGATGGCGACGGTTTCACGAATGCCGAAGAACTCGCCGCGGGAACCGATCCGGGCTTTTCCGGCAGCTTCCCCGTGGTCGCGGAGCCCGCGATCACCTCGAGCGGTTTCAACGGTGCGGCCTTTGAAGTCACGGCGGGCAACCTCGTCGCAACGAAGACCTACACGCTCGCACGCGGCACGGACCTAAGCGGGTTCACACCGATCGGCGCCACCTTCACGGGAGGAACAACCCATACGTTCAGCGACCCGGCACCGCCCGCCGGCAGGGCCTTCTACCGCGTACAGGAAACTCCCTAGCTTTCCAGGGATCGAAGTCCCGAAAACACCAGGCGGCCATCCCGGAAGGGATGGCCGCTTGCTTTTCCAAGGAGAGGGTGCGTCCCGCGCCCCGCATAAGGGCGGCAAGGCCGGCACCAATCAAAGAAACACCCCTCCCGAAGCCTCCACCCGCTGTGCATTCACCCAGCGCCCCTCCTCCGAGCAAAGGAAGGCCACCACCCCGCCGATATCCTCCGGCACGCCCACGCGCCCGAGCGCGGTCTGCGAGGCGATCATCTCGCGTACGCCCTCGCGTCCTAGGTGCGCGGCGGTGAAGTCGGTTTCGATCGCCCCCGGTGCGATGACGTTCACCCCGATCCGGCGCGGGCCGAGTTCCTTCGCGAGATAGCGCGCCAAAACTTCGATCCCCCCCTTCATCGCCGCATAGGCCGAGTATCCCGGAATGGTGAAGCGGGCCAAGCCGGTCGAGGTGCAGACGATCCGCCCGCCATCCGCGATCAGCGGGAGCAAGCGCTGGGTGAGGAAATACACGCCTTTCAGATGGACGTTGTAGAGCCGGTCGAAGTTCTCCTCGCTCATCTCGGCGAAGGGAGCGGAAGAATCGATCCCGGCATTGTTCACCAGGAAGTCGAAGCGGTCACGCTGCCACCCTGCGACGAGCGCTTCGCGCAAGGAGTCCGCGAAGGCGGGGAATCCCGCGGTCGAGGCGACGTCGAGTTGAAGCAGCACCGCCCTGCGGCCGAGTGCTTCGATCTCCGCCGCAACGGCCTCGCCGTCCGACTTCCGTTCGCGGTAGGTGAGGATCACGTCCGCACCGCGGGCCGCGAGCGCGAGGGCGATGTTCCGGCCGAGTCCGCGGCTGCCGCCGGTGACGAGTGCGATTTTGTTGGATAGGTTCATGGTCGTCGGGTTCGTGGAAGATTCGGTTACTTCGGGGACTTCAAGTGCAAGGGATCGTCGGACACGAGCGGATGGCATGGAGCCGCCGGGTGTCTCCGGTCCTCCGCGGGAAAGGCGGCGGCCAGGACGAAGAGCAACAGGGAGCCGAGGATAAAG
>CBFGPU010000198.1:0-5819 GCA_965650715.1 uncultured Haloferula sp.
GAAAGCACGGCGGCAACGAGAAGCCGGCACGGCAGGAAGCGGACGGTCATGGGTTTTCGCGAAAGCGGTCCCGCGGATGTTTGCCACACCCGCGGGACCGATATTTGCCAGGTCCGGAAGTCGGAGCTTACGGCGTGTAGGAGATCCGGTAGAAGGCCCGGTCAACGGGCGGGGCCGGATCTTCCACGACCACGGTGCCGGATGGCGGTGCCACCTCCGTATCGACATCCACCCAGACGGTCAGGTTGGTGGAGCGCTGCAGGATGTAGGTGTCGCCCGGATTACCGGTGAAGGTGCCGGTGGCAACACCGCCGCTCACGACGAGCGAAAGCTGCCCCGGAGGCTCGCTCGCGCCGGCAATCACATCGATGTAGACGTTCCCGACCACGCTGCCACCCCAAATGCCATCGGTGGCGGTGTAAGTGAAAAAGTCGAGGCCGGTGAACCCCGTCGGCGGCGTGTAGGTGATGAGGCCCTCGTCCAGCGTCACGCTGCCGCCTTGAGCGGTGGTGGCGGAGACGCCGGTGAACTGGAGAATATCCCCGTCCGCATCGGTATCATTCGCCAGCAGATCGAAGTCGGAGATCTCCAGCGGCGTGTCCTGCTCGGCATCGAACTCGTCGTCCACCGCCAGGGGATTCTGGTTGGACACCGTAATCGTGGCGACGCTGCTATCCACGAATCCGGCGGTATTGCTAACCTTGACCTTGTAGTCCCCCGCAGCGGTGGGATCGGAGATCGGCACGGTAAGGGTCGCGCTCGTTTCGCCATCGATCAGGACATCGTTGCGATACCATTCGTAGGCGAGGGGTGTCGAGCCGCTGGCGGCCACGCTGAGGTAGACCGCGCCGTTGTGCGGGCCGTTTCCGCCGACCGGCTGGGCCACGATGTGGGGAGGCGTGTTCGGCGGGATCGAGCCGACCGCGGCGAGACCTTCGACCCGCAGGCCGGTGAAGCCGGTGGACGGGTCCGAGTTGTTCACCACGAAGTCGATCGTGTTGATACCCGCGATAAGTCCGGGAGCATTGGTGGAGTTGATCACGAAGGGCTTCAAGACCCCGTAGGTGGTGCCGGTGTCGTGCACGAGGCCCGTCGCGGTGCCATTGACGCGGATCGCGAGACCGGAGTTGTCAGTGGCCCAGCTACCCGTGATCTGGGCGGTGGAAGGATTGAAACCGGTGAGGTCGATCGTGGTTCGGTAAACGTAGGTACCGGCACCTTCGCCATCATCGGCCGCCATGGCGGCGGCACCCGCGGTATCGGTGCGGGGACCGATCCACTTCGAGGTGGTGGAATTCGCCAGCCATGGACCCGGGAGGTTCCCTTGGACAAGGACGTCCTCCGAAGCCGGATTGTCCGGATTGACGACCAGCTTGAAGTGCGGGTCGATCGCACCGGCCACGAGAGGCTGGCCGTCATGGCCGAGGCCGGAGCCGAAGACGCCGGGAACGTTGTCGAGCACCGTGATGGTGGCCACGTTGCTGGTGACGGTGTCTTCCGGATTGGTGATGACGACCGTGTAGTCGCCGGCGACCGACGAATCGACATCGAACAGTTCCAAGGTCGGACCGGTGGCACCCTCGATGTCGACGTTATTGAGCTTCCACTGGTAGGTGATGCCGGGGCTGCCGATGGCACCGACCCGCAAGGTATAGTTCGCGCCAAGACCGAGGGAAATCCCAACCGGTTGCAGCGTGATGCTAGGGCCGGTGGCCACCATCGGAGCCGCCTCGCGGTTGCTCATCGCGTAGCAATGCACGGCGGCATTGCCGGTGGCGGACGACATGAAGAACTTCTGGGTCGTCGCCGTGGCGGTATAGACATGCTCGATGCGGTAGCCGTCGTTGTTGGGGACGACGCCATCCACGTCGATCAAGGTCGGCCCCTCCCCCTGCATGCCGTAGAAGGCATTCAGGCGGCCGGTCGCGGAGTCCCAGCCGGTCGAATAAATCGTGAAGACATATTGCTTCCCGACCGTGAGGCCGGAAAGGGTCATGACTTCAGGCAGGCCGCCGTAGACAAAGTCGTTCACCAGGGCCGAGCCGTAACCGCTGACGGTGTTGTTGCCGTCGTTCGTGAATTGGTTTGGCAGGGTCGATGTGAAGTTCGCGCCTGCGGGATTGCCCCCCGAGATTCCGGTGAACTGGATGCCGTTAACGTTCGGGCTCACGGTCGTGCCGAAGTTGAGCGCGTGGGTGTAGTGGCAGGTATTGTCGATGCCGGAGCTGGCATCGTCATTCCACGGCACCGTGGTCCATGACGGAGCCGGCGTGCTGGGCACGGCCTCGCGGTTGCTGAAACCGCTGAGGTGGAAGGTGCCCGGACCGTGGGGAACCGGGGAAATTGTGACCGGGGTTCCCAGCGCGTCCGTGGTGTAAGCATAGGTTACCTTGATGCCATTGCCGAAGCCGTAATGGTCGACATTTACCGTGAACTTCTGGCTGCCCGGGACATCGCTCGAGAAGGTGGCGGAGCGATGGGGCGTGGTTCCGGCCGGATCATCGAAGCCGAGGGCGTAGAAGGTGGCGACATACTGGGTGCTCGGCTTGAGGTTCTCCAGCTTGATGCCGGGATTCGTGCCGCCGTACCAGAAGTCCTTCGCCATGGTGGCGCTGTTGCCGGTGACATTGTTGGGCGTGCGGTTGCCGAAGGTACTCGTGAAGCCGGTGTTGGTCCACCGCCCGACCGCGCCACCCTCGCCCCGATGCACGTGGACACCATTGATCGAGATGCTGGGGTTACCGCCGAGCGAGTAGGCGTGGGTATAGACGTACTGGGGATCGAAGCCCGAGTCCGCATCGCCGGTCCATGGCGAGAAGGTCCACTCGTTGAGCGAGGGTGCGATCGCGAAATCGTCCACGAGCAGGGTGTGATCGCCGCTGGGACGGATATTCGAAACCGTGATCTCGTGGCTCGTGCCGGTGGCGGTGAACTCGAACGCGGCGTATTTGTAGGGAGTGGCATCCACCGCGGTGGAAACGCGCCCGATCTCGGTGGTGACCGGAGTGCCGGTACCGTCGGTCGAGAACATCAGCCAAGGGAGATTCTGGGTGGTTCCCGAGCGGGCATTGATGCGGAAGGAGACGTTGTACTTGGTGCCGGGAACAAGGCCGGTCGCGGTGGTCTTCAGGGTTGAGATACCCGAGGGAGTGTTCTGGAGAAAGGCGACGTTCGAGCCTTGCGGAATCGCGCCGTTGTTCGCGAAGGGGCTACCGCTGCTCGGGTTGAGACCGACACGATCGGTCGGAGCGCCGGTCCAGCCGGTGATCGGTCCGTTGCCCGCCCCGTTGATGTAGCCGGGGAAGGTGGTGAAAGTGTTCGCTTCAAAGGACGGATTCGTGATCGTCTGTGCGAATAGCGGGAGGGAGGTCAGGAGCATTGCGGCAAGGAAGCACCTTGGCAATGCACCCGGGGGCGTCGGGATTATTTTCATGGGATTTGGGTTGTTGGGTTCCCGCAGTCCACCCGCGAGGGGAGGGAGATCCGCGGTTGAATTCCGGCCCCGATGGGAACCGGTATCTATCAATGTGTTTCTACCCCCGACGGTCGCCATGGCGACGGAATTGGATTCCAATTCCCTGCCAAATTCTCGGCCATCCCGCGGGCCAGGCGGGGTATGAGTCCGCCCCTAGGCAAACAAGGGTTCCACCGCGCGGCCCTTGCCATCTTCGGTGGCATAGAAGGGCCGCTTTTCGACCTCATACGAGGTCTTCGGGCTGATCCCCATGGCGGTGAAAACCGTGGCGTGGAGATCGGTGATGTTCACCGGATCCTTCACCGCGACGAGCGGGCGCTCCTCCGCGGTGGCGCCGTGGACGTGACCCTTCTTCGTGCCGCCGCCGAACATGACAACCGACGAGCCGCCGGTGAAATGCCGGTGGAGGCCGTAGTGGGTCATGTTTTCCAGCGTGTCGGACTTCACGCGCGCCTGGTCCTTCGCCTCGGAGCCGGGCACGCCCTCGATCATCATGTCGCGGCTGAACTCGCTGGCGATGATCACCAGGGTGCGGTCGAGCATGCGGCGCTCCTCCAAGTCGCGGATCAGACGTGCGATCGGGCGGTCGATCTCCTGCTTGAGCTTCGCCACGGTTGCATGGCCGTTCTCATGGGTATCCCAGTGGAGGAAGGGGATGTATTCCGTGGTCACCTCGATGAAGCGGGCGCCGGATTCGGCGAGGCGCCGGGCGAGCAGGCAGCCGCGCCCGAAGCGGCCGGAGCCGTAGGCACCGAGCACTTCCTCCGGCTCGCGGGAGAGATCGAAGGCTTCCTTCTCCTTCGAGCCTAACAGACGATGGGCGTTCTCCAGCGAGCGGAGCATCGACTCCTGCTGGTAGTCGCTCATGAAGGCGCGGTCGGGGTGGCTGTCCACGAGCTTCCTGTAGAGCTTGTAGCGGTTGCCGAAGCGGCCGGGGTCCATGCCCTGCGGGGGACGGACCGACCGTGCGGCTTCATCCGGGAACGGGAGATTGAAGGGGCCGAACTCCGCGCCGAAGAATCCGGCGGTGGTGAAAGCCTTCAGTTCCTCGCTCTCGCCGATACCTTCCAGGCGCTGGCCGATATTGATAAAGGCGGGCATCACGGGGTTGCGGGGGCCGAGCACCCGCGCCATCCACGCGCCGATGTGCGGGGCCGCGACCGTCTGCGGGGGGACGTAGCCGGTGTGCCAGTGATACTGGTGGCGCGAGTGGAGAATGCTGCCGAGATCCGGCTGGACGTGCGAGCGGATGAGCGTGGCGCGGTCCATGAGCTTCGCGATCTCTTCCAGGCCCTGGCTGATCTTCACGCCACCGAGAGTGGTATCGATGGCGGGAAAAGTGCTGAGGATCTTGTCCACAGGCGCGCCCCTGGTGAAGGGAAGATAGGCCTTCGGATCGAAGGTCTCCGGCGCGGCCATGCCGCCGGCCATCCAGAGCAGGATGCAGCAGTCCGCCTTCGCCTGCGGATGGACCACCTCCTCCGAGGCACGCGCGCCGCCGGACATGAGCGCGGCAAGGCTGGACGCCGACATCGCCTTGAGGAAATCGCGGCGCGAGCGGGCGTGGAAATGAAGAGGATCGTTCATCAGCGGACGAATTGAAACTCGGGGAGCAAGAGCACCATCCACAACAGGTCTTCAATGGATTGCCGCGAGGGGCGGACGCCCATCTCCTTCACGAGGACGGCCCTCTCCTGCGGGGTGGCGCGGCGACCCAGCGCCTGCATGAACACCGAATCCACCAGCTTGTCGGGAACGGCTGCCTCACGGTCGAGGCGCTCCGCGCCGCGCTTCAGCAATCCGGCGAGGGTCTCGCCGTTCGCGAGATCGAGGGCTTCGAGCGTGGTGATATTGTCGGGACGCATGCCCACGATCTGTTCTCGGTTCGGGCGACCGAGCGCGCGCATCAACAGATCGGAAGTGACGAGGGAGGCCCGAACCATCGGCACGCCCTCGTTTCCGTCCAAGCCGCCCGCGAGACCGGCGGCGAAAGGATCCCAGACTCCGGGCGAGGACGCTTCGGCAGCCGGGTGCCAATCACGGGGTGCCTTGATGAAGCGGCCCTGCGAATCGGGCAAGCGTGCGGTCCACCTCCAGGAATTGTTCGTCGCGATCACCGTCTTGCTGCCATTGGCGAGAATCGCGTGGGCTTCGAAGATGAAGCCGGCAGGATTCGGTCCATCACCGGCATTCCGCGCGACGACGACGACCGAGTTCCGGCCGCTGCGGAAGTTCGCCAGGTCGGCGCTACGGGCACGCGGGCCTGCGGGCGGGTTTTTCTCGGATGCCACGAGTTTGCCGTTCACGAAGATGTCCGCTTCGTTGTCCGCGATGAAGACGGCGC
>CBFGPU010000199.1:0-5819 GCA_965650715.1 uncultured Haloferula sp.
GTCTTTGTCCTCTTCATCACCTATCAGGTCATCGATTACCGCCGCTGGCGCCGCTAACGTTTCATGAGCACGGATTCCGAAAGTCCCGAGAGGAAGGCAACGCGACCGATCCGGCGCTTCGGCACCGGCGTGCTGTCGGTGGTGCAGGTCCTTTGCCTCGTCGTCCTCTTCGTGGCGGTGAACTACCTGAGTTCGCAGCATCATGTGCCGAAGGACCTGAGCGCGGAGGCGACCTACACGCTCTCCCCCGCCACCCGGCGCTATCTCGAATCCCCGGTCATCCGCGACCGCGCGGAGCCGATCCGCATGCTGGTGGCCTTCCGCCGGATCAACCCGATGTACGAGAAGGTGCGCGTGCTGGCGGAGGAATACATGCGTCTCTCGAACCGCAAGATCCGCCTGGAGTTGCTGGACCCGGTGCGCTCTCCCGACCGTGCGCAGCAGGTGGTCGATCAATTCGGCAGCGTCTATACCGAGGCCTACGAGAAGACGATCTTCAACACCGACCTGATCATCGTGGATGCCCGGTCGAAGGAGGAGAAGGAACAGGCATCCGCCAAAGGTGCCGCCTCCGGGGCGAACCCGCACATCCGCTTCATCGAGGCCGAGCGGATGGCGCGTTTCGAGACCGACCAGAAGGGGCAGCGCAAAGTCACCGGCTTCCAAGGAGAGGATGCCATGACGACCGGAGTGGTGGCCGCGATCGAAGGCAAGCCGCGCAAGGTGTACCTGCTGGCGGACAAGAGCGGCTACAGCACCGAGGAAGGCGCGACCACCCCGCTGGCGAGCTTCGAGAACATCCTCCTGACCCAGAACGCCCTCACCTTGGGCGTGCGGATCGCGGAGATGGACCGCATCCCGGACGACGCGGCCGCGGTCGCGATCATCAATCCCGCTTACGACTTCAGCCCGGCCGAACTTGCGGTGCTGGAGGAATACTGGCAGCGCGCGAACTCCGGCATTCTGATCACGCTCGGGTCCTCGGAAACACCGCCGCACCTGCGCGCCTTCCTGCGCAACCAGGGGATAACCCCGGGCAAGGATCGGGTGATCACCAAAAAGGGCGAGCAGGTCATCTCCACCGCCCGCGGCACCTTCACCCAAGGGATGGACTTCACGCAGGACTTCGCCGGCAAGGCGATGGTGCTGGAAGGTCCGACCTCCAGCCTCGAGATCCGCCAGACGGACAACGAGGACCTGATCAACAAGAAGATCTTCCCCACCACCCTGCTGGAGACCGGCAAGGAGTTCTGGGGGGAGACCAAGTTCTCCACGCCCAACCCCGTCTTCGATCCCGCCGAAGACAACCGCGGCCCGATGGTGCAGGATCCGGTCAGCCGCAAGACGGACTACACCGGTCTGGCCCTGGCCGGCGCGGTGATCCGGGGCGCGGGCGGCCGCGACGACTCCGCCGCGCTGATCTCCCGCATGGTGGTGATCTCGAACTCCGACTTCCTCGCGCCAGAACACCTCACCGACATCAACCGCAACTTCGTGGCCAGTTCGGTGAACTGGCTGATGGGCCGCGAGGAGCTGACCGGCGAGGGTCCGCTCACGCTGGGCACCTACAAGCTGCCGCTGCTGGACAGCCAGCTTTCCTTCATCAACCGGGTGAACCTGTTCTTCCTGCCCGCCTTCGCCTTGATCATCGGCGCGATCGTCTGGTCGTCGCGCCGGGCCTGATGACCGCCATGCGATCCTTCGCGTTCACCCTCATCCTGCTCGTGCTTGCCGCCGGGGCCGTCCTTGTGGCGGCGCTGCATCTGAAGGAGGGCAGCCTGGACCGCTTGCTGGGAGCGCAGGGGGCTGAGATCGGCAAGAGCCTCTACAAGTTCGAGACGAAGGATATCCACCGCATCCACCTGGCAGGAAACGGGGTGAAGGCGGAGTGCGTCTTCGAGAACGGCATGTGGCGCATCGTCCAGCCGTGGCAAGACCGGATGGACCCGCGCGTGGCGAATCTCATCGTGCAGTTCACGCTTGGCACGCGGGTGGTGGACATCATCCCCGAGGGCAAGCTGGACACGGCCAAGGCGGGTCTGCGCGACGGGACCATCGGCGTCCTGATCGAGGACAACAACGGCAATCACCTCGCCAACTACCTGCTCGGCCGTCCGACCTTGTGGGTGGACATCGACCCGAAGACCGGGCAGGAGAACAAAACGGTCTTCATCCAGCCGCTCGACGAAGGCCGCAGCGATGACACCTACGCCGGGACCGGCGACATCCATTCGCTCTTCCGCGACGGCTTCCGCCATCTGCGCGACCACCATCCTTTCCTCTGCAATCCTCTTTTGATGGAGACGGTCCGGATCCAGAACGGAGAGGTTGAGATCCTCCTTTCGCGCGCCGGCGACAAGGCTCCGTGGCGAATTACCAAACCCCAGGAGCTGGCGACCGACGTGAACGCGGTAACCAAGCTGCTCACGGACCTCTTCAAGCTACGCGCCAAGAAGGTGATGGACCGCTCGGAGGTCACCTTGCCTGCCGAGCAGACGAACGGCCGCCAGCGCATCTCGATCCGGCACTTCGGCCAAGCGGAGGAGGTGACCCTTGAAATCATGCCGCCTGCCACGCCCGAAGCGGAGACGGTCTATGCGACCGTGAGCGATCGTCCGAATACCGTCTTCGAACTCCTGCTCAAGCCGTTGGCCACGGTGCCCATCGAAGGCACAGTCACCAAGCCCGGCGGGGAAGAAGGAGAGGACGACCTGGTCTCGCTGGCGGAACTGCCGGACACCATCAACGACCTGCGCAACCCCATGCTCACGTTGTTGAATCCGGCGGCGATCCAAGGCATCCTGATCCAATCCTCCACCGGCCCCGAGATCCCCGTGGTGCGCGAGCAAGGAAAGGACTGGGCCTACCAGGACGCGGCAGGCCGGCTGCAGCCGATCAACTACGCCACGCTGACGCGGATGGTCGGCACGCTCACCCAGACCCGCGTGGCGGACTTCGTGACGGATGCAGCAACGGACCTGACTCCTTACGGGCTCGACCGTCCGTCGATCTCGCTCCGCTTCCTTGCCTTCACCGGCGAGCGCTACGAGTTTGTCTTCGGCCGCTCGCTCGACGGCACCTGGTATGCCATGCGCGCCGGCGTTCCCACGGTCATGCGCGTAGACGACACTTACATCGGCGCGCTCGCCACGCAGCCGTGGCGATGGCGGCGCGCGAATCCGTGGTCGATTGCCGCCGTGGACGTGGCCGAGGTGGAGAGAACAATCGCCGGCAAGCCTCCCCTGCTGCTCGAATACAGCATGGTGCAGCAGGCGTGGAAGGCGAAGGTCGAAGGAGCCGACCGCAGTGCCGAGCTCGTGACCGCACGTGCCGACCAGCTTCTCAAGCTGTTGCTCGAACTTCAGGGCGAGAGTTGGCTTGCGCCCGACGACCAAGAGGCGAAGAGCGCGCTTTCCACTCCTGTCCTGAGCTTCCGGATCCTATCGCGGCGTTACGATGACCAAGGGCTCGAGGCCGGCACGCGCATGTATACTCTGCGCCTCGCCCCGCTCTCGAAGGAGCCCGGCAACGGGGCTTGGGTTGGCCAGGTGGAGGGGGATCCAAACGCGTTCCGCATCGACGCCGACATCGCTCGGCGGCTTGCGGTGGATGTGTTCGGGGACGATTGAGCGACTGCTCGCGTTTGAAGGGATTGGTGCCGGCTTGCCGGTAACGAGGTGATAGAACGGTGCCTGCGGCCCGCTGCAAACGCCGGATTTTCCGAGGAAACCGGATTCCCCGAGCTTTCCGCTTCCCCATTCCCCACAAGTCGTGTTTTCTCCGGGCCGTAAACGAATTCCATGGAACTCGACCTCATCGACGTCCACTTCGACCTGAAGTCCATCAAGCCCCGCGAACTGGAGGAAGCCCTCGAGGATCCCTTCGGCGTGCGGCTGCTGCCCGACCACCAACACGAGGGGTCGGAGTCGCGTTTCTACGCGCTGGGCCGGACGGTGGCGGACCGCTACCTGTTCCTCTGCTTCTGGACCGATGGGAAGAGGACCCGAGTGATCACCGCCCGCCCGATGAGCGAGGGCGAGCAGCGTTTCTACGAGCGGAAATACGCCGAGTTCAAATGAGCCAGTCCATGCAGTCCATCACCCGCTGGTCGGATATCCCGGCCTTTGAAGACGAGGAAGCCGAAGCCCGGTTCTGGGATACGCACGAACTGGATGCCCGCGTGATGTCCGGCTCGGTGCACGAGCCCGACTCGCGCGAGTCCACGACGATCACGCTGCGCTTCGATCCCCGGATGCTTTCCCGGATCAAACGGATCGCCCGTTCCCGGTTCCTGAACTACCAGTCCATGATGAAGCAGTGGCTGGCGGAGCGCTTGGAAGACGAACTGCGCAAGCAGTGAAGGCCCTGCGGAAGCTCCTGGAACATCCGCTGACTTGGCTCGCGGCCTTCGCGGTCTGGTTCGGCACGCTCTGGTGGCTGTCTTCGCAGGTGAGGCATTTCCCACCCGGGCTGGATTTCCGCTTCAGCGACAAGCTGATCCATTTCGGCTATTTCCTCGGCGGCGGCTTTTTCGCGGCGGCGTTCTTCTACCGGCGAAAGCCGGAGGGCACGAATTGGGACCGGACTTTCCTTCTCGCCGTCCTCGCCGCCGGGTTCACCGGTGCGCTGGATGAATGGCACCAGAGCTGGGTGCCAGGACGGAGCGGGAACGATCTGCCGGATTTCCACGCAGATCTTCTCGGCAGCATGGCCGGAGCCTTGCTGCTGCAGTTTTGCCGACGAGCGATCTTCAGGGGGCTTATTCGGCGAGCGTGACGATCCGGTAGTAGCGAATCGGCTCGGTCGAGGGATGACTTGCCGTCTTCGGAGGCCCGGCGTCGATCCATTGGGTCCGGTTCGCGGAAGCGGTAACGGTGGGCTGCACCCGATGCCACAGCGTCAGGTTCCGACTGTATTCAATGGCATAGACCCCGCCGGGAACGCTATCGAACTCGACCATTACCTCCCCGCTGCCGAGGACTACCAAGCGGTTGGGCTCTCCCCCGCCCGCAGCGGGATCAGGCTCCTCCGGGCTCGCGGCGAGGACGGCTACCACCGAGTAAGATGGATTGAACGAGGTGCCACGCGCAGGCTGGAAGAACTCGATGACAAGGCTGACCTGTCCGCCTGGCACCAGGGTATTCCCCCAATCGATATAAGGAATTCCCTCGGGAGTCAGGCCGGTGCGGTTATACACCTCCACATCCGCCGGGAGGCCGCCGATCAACATTCGGAAACCCGCGATGGCAACGGGATTGTTGTTTGTAACCGTCACCCTCTGCACGAGAAGCCCCTGCTGCCGGTCAAGCCGGGGCGAGATTTCCGTTTCCACCACATTGGCATCCAGCGCGCTGATAATCGGGGTCGAAATCACGATCGAGTCATTTCCCGGCGAACCGATCGGTTGTGCCGCTGAGAATACCTCGGCCCTCGTGGCCGGACCGGCTACCGTTCCATGTGCCGAAGATGAAACCGTGTAAGTCAACGTCAGTGTTGCCGTCCGATCCTCCGCGAGGTCCAGCGACCAAAGATTGCCGCTCACGATGCCAAGCGAGGGCACTGCGGCAACCGTGACGCCGGGGGGAAGGAGCGACTCAAAACGGACCACCACGGAGCTCGCATCGCTCGGGCCGTCATTGGCCAGGGTTAGAATGTGCGTGGCCACGCCGGGTGCCGCGACCACAGCGGGAGATGTCGTGACACCAAGGCGCAGGTCGACCAGTTGCGCCACCGTGATCGTCACGTTGGCGGGTAACGAAAAGTTCGTCCCGTCGCTGGCGCGGTAGGTGAACGAATCGGTTCCAAAATAGTTTCTCTGC